>JBFILF010000005.1:0-27442 GCA_041599835.1 Pirellulaceae bacterium | reverse complement strand
TTTGTGGCCCAGCAGTTCCTGTACGCTGCGGATATCCGCGCCGCGGTCCAACAGATGTGTGGCAAAGCTGTGTCGCAACGTATGCGGTGACGTTTTGCGATCCAATCCGGTTTGCAACAGGTATTTTTCCAGCATCCGCGCGATGCTGCGAGTCGTGATGCGATTGCCGAATTTGTTGACAAACACCGGAGCCTGGTGACCTTTCGGTTGGCGTCCAGAGAGTTTACGGACGGCCAGCCATCGTTTTAGCGCGCGGACGGCAAACCGGCCCAGCGGCGCCAAACGTTCGCGTTTGCCCTTGCCGCGGACGCGGACCAGGCCCTGTTCGAAATCCAAGTCCCCGTCGCTGACATCAACCAGTTCGCTGACGCGGAGTCCGGCAGAATACATGGTTTCCAGGATAGCTCGATCGCGCAGGCCCAGCGGATTGTCCGCCGCCGGGGCGGCCAGTAATTTGGCGATCTGGCGAGTCGTCAAAAAATGCGGCAATTTTCTTTGACGTCGCGGATTGCGCAACGGCTTGGCCGGATTGGAACTGGCCAGTCCCTCGCGCTGACAAAATCGATAGAAACTTCGTAGCGACGCCAAACGTCGCGCGATGGAACTTTGGGCGTATCCGGCCTGATGCAGGGCCCCCACGTATTCGCGCAGTTCCAGCGGTGTGATCTGATCGACGTGCGGTGGGCGGCGCTGCGATTCCACCAGGTAGTCGAGCAAACTTTCCAAATCTTCCCGGTACGATTTGATCGTCAAATCAGACGCATTGCGCTCGACGCGCAAGTATCGCAGGAATTTAGAAATGGCGGATTGCATGTTGCCAAGTCAGCCAGTCCGCCGACTCGCGAAGGCCCGGTGTAAATTTGAGTCGGGGGATATATGGTTCGACGGTCAAGCCAGCGGCTCATCGCCAATCCACAAGTCATCCATTGGCGGAAAATCGTCGGTGAAGGGGAAGTTGTCCGAGGCGGCCGATTCGTCCTCGCAAAACCCGGAGACTGGCAGCCGGTTCACGCCATCCGTATTCGAAGACACCTGCGAAGATTTCGTTTTTCGTACTTTCTGGCTCAATACAGCCGCGTCGTACCAGCTGAAACTGAGTTCGGAATCGGACGCGTATCGACCCAAGGTGCGAAGCGTTTCGGCTCGGGAGTCATCGTCAAACAGAAATACGTATCGCTCTTCGCCTTTGACGATTGCTATGACGTTAATGTCCCCTGCCACAGTGTCCACGCTCACTTTCTAGATAACTCAAGTTGTCGTCGCGTTCGCTGGCAAAAAAAATGGCTTGGCCGCCAGCGGTACAACCCGCCCCCTCGGCAAGCTGCATCACCGAATGTATCGGCGCGGTTCCACGGCCGTCGCCACAAGACTTTTTGTTGCAAACCACAACAGCGACTTGTGCGTTGCTCAAGTCAGAATAAACAGCATGAATTGAACCAGTTGCTGGCGCGATCAAGCTGCTAGTGCCATGCTGGTTTGCAGATTGCATCAAGCACAACAGGCACAATCGGCACAATGCAACGCGACAAGGTAGGTAGAAAGAAAATGCTGGTGCTCGTTCAGCTGCGCGCAGTGACGAATGCCGGTTCATCCGTTCGGCAGCGAACGGCCGTTTAGCCGCCGATTCGCCGCTCAATCGCCTCGGTCGGCAACCGAGTAACACGAGTCGTCGCCACCAGATCGGTACGCAAGATGTCTTCGCTGCCGTTTCCGGATTCGAATTCCACTAGAAAAACGCCGACCTGAATTCCCTGACCCGTATAAATGGGAGGCCAGAAATCCTCGGCCCGGGTGGCCAGTGCACGCGCCAGCAAACGGGTGGCCCGTCCGGAAAATCCGCCCAATGCCATTTCCAATCGGCCTTGCGATTCGCGGTGAATGTAGAAAACAAGGGCCACGTTCTGGGCGGCGCCGCTGGCATTAGCTTGCTGCCATTTACCCGAAGCATCCTCGAAATATATGCCTGGCTCCAAATTGGATTTTCCCTTGGCCAGGTTCATGCCACCCACGCACGAAGCCGGCTGCGGATCAGTGTCTCGATAGCGAAAAAACACCGGGCACGACCGTTCCATGGGATTCGTCATCGAATCCTGGGACATAAACGGCTCGCAACCAAAGGCATTGGCCAACACGATTTCCACCACCGGGTTGCTCTTGGTGCTTCCCAAGCAAACCAGGGCTTTGTCGCCGGAAGACTCCGAAAACTCGCGGTAAGTCTGCGTGGCCAACATTTTTACTTCTGATTCGGCGGCCTGATCGGGACTCCAAACCAATGACTGTTTCAAATGTTCCGGATGCGGTGAGCCACCCGTAAACGTTTCTGGTTCGTTTTGCTCGCCATCGTTCTTGCGCAGTTTGGCCGTGCCGCCAAGGGTGGTAACGCCATTGAGCAGCTCGCCCATCAAAACCGAATCCGATGCGACCACGAATGACACGTCGGGATTGTCCTTTTCCACGTCTTGCCGCACGCCCAAGCACATTTCCAGTCGCCGCCGCCGCGCCAGCATTTCCCAAAAGTTTTCCGGCTCGACGGCAAACAGCGCACCGGGCAGCTGATCCGCCGACGCATGACCATGTTCGATCAAGTAATCACACAGTCGCGAAAGTGCTTTCAGCGGTATGTACTTCACCTCGTTTTTCAGCAGCGCCGCGACCTGATGCCGGTCCAATCCGGTGTATTCGACAATCGATTTAATTGTGCCCGGCCGCTTTCGCGGGTCGGGCACGTGTCCCAGGAGTTCAGCAAGTCGAAAAGAGTATTGCATGGAGGGAGAACGCCAACTGAAATGGCCAATCGTGACTCCACCTCGGCAAGCGAGGCGATTTGCTCGGCGATGTGCAACCCAGTCAAAAATGCTGTCGTCTACAAATCCCTGTTAGTCACCTTTAGCCATCAAGATAAGCGGCATTAAGTGAATTTCAACCCCCTTGTTGATTTGCTACTGGAAAAGCAGCGTTGGGATTGAGCGTTGTGTTGAAGTCACAGCTGGCTGTGGCCGCTGATTTCGGTCTGGAAGGCGGTGTTTCATTCTGCTACCGTCCCCGCCTCGACAATTCCAATACCGGTTGCCGTGCGCCACCGCGCTGCGGCATCACCATCCCCGTAAAGTTTTGAGATTCGCCGCGAACGGTTGGTCAACGGTTTGCCAGGCGGATTCCTGTGAGGAGATTTTTCATGAAACGCCAATCCATTTCGATGGCGGTGGTTGTGTTCATGGCAGCGGCGTTGACGACGTCGGCCACCGTCGCCCAACTTCACAAGTCCTTGCCGTTTGCCCGTCGCGTCAATTCCGATCCCAGTCTCGATCTGAGCCTGAGCCAACAACATGGGCCATGGTTGATCATGTGTGCCTCGTTTGTGGGTGAGCGGGCCGAGCAACAAGCCCGGCAACTGGCCTTGGAGCTGCGGCGCGACCACAACATGAAAACGTATTTGTACCGGCATACGTTTGACTATTCTGATTCGGTGCGCGGGTTGGGATGGGAGCCCTACACGACGGCAAGTGGCGAAAAAAATATCCGACCGTTGAGGATGAAAGCTGCGCATCCAGATCGTTTCGATGAAATCGCCGTGCTGGTGGGCGACTTCTCATCCGTCGAAGATGCCAGTTCCAAAGACGCCTTGCAGAAAATCAAATACCTCAAGCCAAGGTCGCTAGAGATCGGTTCCCATATTGAAACCAGCCAGAGCCTGGGAGCGCTCCGCGAGTTTCACCGCCGCGTCAACGGCAAGAACCGCGAAAAGGGCCCGATGCGATCGGCCTTCCTGATGCCCAATCCCATGTTGCCGGCCGATTACTTCCAGGCTCACACCGTCGACAAGCTGGTATTGAATTTAAACAAAGGGATTCGTCACAGCCTGCTGGACTGTCCCGGGCGTTACAGCGTTCGCGTGGCCACATTCCGTGGAGACCTGGTGACCGATGCCAGGGAAATCAATGCCAAGCAAAAAGATTACCAAGACAAACTTCGGTTCAAGAAACCGATCACTGACAGCAAATTAGCCGAAGCCGGAAACAAGGCACACGTGCTCTGCAAAGAATTGCGGAAGATGGGTGTGGAGGCTTACGAATTCCACGATCGGTATGAAAGTTACGTGTGCGTTGGCAGCTTTGACTGGGCGACACGTAAACTGCAAAACGGCAAAGACGAACTGAACCCGGAAGTTGCCAAAATTATCAAGGAATTCAAGGCGCAAACGCCAAACCTTCCAAACATGCCGATGGTGATGGTGCCGCGAACCCTCAAAGCGCTTAAAGGCAAAAACATCAATTTCGATGCCCAACCGTTACCAGTGGTCGTGCCCAAAATGCACGTCAGTACGCTGGGATTCAATCGTTAATGGATGGCCAACAGCCGATCAGCTCGACATGACCGGTCCCCAGGGGCCGGTTTTTTAATGGGAGCCGCGGTCGTTCGCTGAACGGTCCATCCGATGCGTGGGCTGTGGGCGGCCAGGTCGCAGGCTTTGCGTACGCCGCAAGGAATGATCGACACCAAGTTGTCGGCAAACCTCAGCGATGGATTCGGTGGCCAACCTTTCAAGCTGCTCGGGCGCGATCGCCACGCGGGCGTTCACCACAACATGTGCTTTTCGCGTCGTGCAATCTGACGCCAGCGATAACTCGGCTGGCGAATCGCTGCTCACGAGATTGGCGACACCGTGATAACCCTCCCATAGTCCGATTGTTTTCAAATGGGCCGTTTCGGCGCCAACGGACGAAAGTGATTGCTTCAGTGATTCAACAATCCCAACCAGCAGCCGATCCAGCTCAAACGGTTCGCTGGATGAAGCCTCCAGGCTGCAGTTCAGCCACCCCAATTCCGCTTCGCCCTCGGCGTACACGTCGTAATCTAAATCGAGCAGTTTGCGCCCGAAATCTCCGCGCTGGTCAAACATCTCCACCAGGGCGTCAAATCCAGTACCGTGACGGGCCGACATTTTGACGAGGGGTAATCGCGGAAAGTGCTCGTCGACGAATTCGCTCAGCCGTTGCAGCCGTTCGTGCGACAACTCGTCGATGCGATTGATGGCGATAAAATCGGCTTCTTCGAGTTGTTTGCGAAAAATGTACTCGGCTTTGGGAGAAAATCCCGCCTTGCGTCGGCCGCTGAGGATTTTTTCGCCGTGTGATGGTTTGAGAATCACGCCAAAGGGCGCGATGTCAAATTGGCCCTGGCAAAAATGCAATAGTGGCTGGATCACGGTAGCTGCCAGATCCGTACAGCTTCCCACGGGTTCCGCGATCACGACGTCCGGCTGTTGCTGTCGGCTTAATTGCGCGACGGTTTCGGTCAACTCGTCAAAATTGCAGCAGAAACAGGCGCCGGCCACTTCCCCGACGTCGAACCCCAATTCGCGGAGCAACAAAGTATCAACCAAATCGTCGGCTTGGTCGTTGGTGACGATACCGACGCGCAGGCCGCGCTGTTGATAAACGCCAGCCAAGCGGGCGATGGTGGTCGTCTTGCCGGCGCCCAAAAAGCCACCGACCATCACGAATCGAATTTCCGACATGGATTGGCTTTTAGTGGTTAAATAATTTTGAGCTGAATGAAACGCTCTTGCCGCGGCAAGTTACGGCTGCGGGTACAAGCTGTGCATCAAGTTTTTTGTGCCGAGCGGTTTGCTGGGAATCAGGATCTCACCCGCGCCGAAACCGGCGGCGGTCCCGATGGCGATGGCCCCGCTTTCGACACGTTTAAAAATCCGACGTTTTCCTGGCGGGAATTGCGATTGATAACACTCAATCGACTTGAGTTTTGTCGTGAGCGTATCTGTGATATCGACGGTTACAAAACCGACCCCGGACGGGATGGAGGTGATATCGAAACCGAGAAAGTAATACAGCTGATGATCGATGGCATGCACCGCAAGATCGCCAAAATACTCTTCCCATTTGGTTAGCCGGCTGTAGAACACGGCGGCATCGGTAATTTGCATGGCTTGCCAGTGATCGGGCGATGCCATCGGTGTTTTTTCACCGAATCCCAGTACGACTTTGGGACGAAACCGTCGAAACTCTTTGGCCAGCGCCACCCGCGCTTCAAACGAATCGAACAACCGCCGGTTCGGCAACTCCAGCGTGATCCGCTGGTGGACGCCCAGTATTTCGGCCGCTTGGCGGGCTTCCTCAAGTCGAGATTCCGGGCCCGGGCTCAGCGGCGTCGGTTCGCCGTCGGTTAAATCGACAATGCCAACCCGAAAACCTTGCTGAACCAGCTTGGCCAGCGTGCCGCCACAGGCTATCTCCGCATCGTCGGGATGGGCGCCGACTGCGATCACATCCAGTGAATTTTCAGATGCGGTGTCTGATTCGGCCATCTCGTATTCTGTTCATGCATCCCCGTCGAGCCGATTCCGAGCTACGGGTCGTCGGAAAATCGAATTGCCCGAACCTGGTTTAATTTAATTGAGAAGGCGCGTTCATCCTTGGCGATGACGACCGCATCGGACGAGAGTTTTTGCAGCACAAATCCAAATTCGCCGCCTAATACAAACTGCTGGCCGTCAGTGGTGCGCAGCATCCCGGCACCACCAGCCGGAATCGGCGGGGCGTGAAACCACACGGTCACGTCACTGTCCAGCGACATGGCGGTTGCCGCTTCCTCAATGCCCAGGTCCGACTTCGTGGCTTCGGCGATCAGCAGGTCCTGCTCATCGTCGATCATCGCCTGTTGCAGGTTCGATGCGCCGTCCAACTCAACTTCCAGCAAACTCGCGGTCGCGTCCAGCGCCGCCGACTGGAGTGCGACTCGGTTGAGCGGCCGTGCCACCACCACGTCACCGTGCTGAAAATCGGTGGCGTTCACATAGCGGGCCGGCAAGGCCGCTGGCCAGATTCCCGCGATGTCCTCGTCATTCAATTTGATATCGGACAGCGCGGACATTTCCAGCTGCATGCCTGCCGTGCAATGTACAACCGAACCATCGCGGGTCATCACCGAATAGCCCTCCTGTGGTCGGACGATTTCCGAGTGGGGAGCCACCAGCCATCGCACCTGATTCAGCGGCAGTTTCAATTCGTTTTGCCCGATGGTCAACGCGCCAAGCAGCACGTGGTTGTCGGTCAACTCGACTGAGTTGGCCAGAATGCGTTGGCCGTCATCGGTCACCACCGCATAATACTTCGAGCGGTTGAGTTGCGGAGCCACCGCTGGCGTGGAAAAGCAGATGTCGTCAACGGCGAAATCGCGATTTAGACTTTCCGTAGTGATGTATTGATTGGCCCGCGCTTTGAGATACGCGATGGGAATGTCCGAATCGAACCCGACAAACGAACTGCGCTGGCGGCCCGTTTGCGTCACACCGATCAAATGGTCCGCTGCATCGTAAGCTTCGACGATGGTGTGTTGGGGGGCCACAATTTCCAGGAACATGCCCACGCGTTTTACCGCGGCCGGGATGTGAGGATGTTGGGGCAGGCAAAATTCGATCCTCATTACGCCCTGGTAACGTATGTCCTTGCCGGTTTCCGGGTGCGGGAAGATGTTGGCAATGGAGTTTCGTGAACTGCGGCTTTCCTTAAATCGAAACCCGGAAATGATCACGCGTCCGTTGTTCGTTTCGCAACGGGTCAGGCATCCCAGAAAACTGAAATAATCGCCGACGTCCACCGTTTTGTCATTGACCATGACTTCGCCATGGGGTCCTGTTTCAAAATCCGACTGGACCAGATCAGCCCTCAGCGACCCATCTTCGGCAAAAAACAGATCGTCCCGAATCAGTGAGCGAACACGGAAAGGTACTGGTCCGGGTGCCGATGCCACCAGCTCCTCCGGCATCTGGCCAAAGATGGAATGGATTTGAGATCGATCTAATTCCAGGTTATTCCCTTGCCACCGGCACTGGAGTGTCCAATCCACGACGTCGCCATCCAGTTTTTCACCCTCTCCGAGCAGCAATTTATCGAATTCCAAGGCCACCGGGTTGGTGTTGGTACGCTTCGTTCTGCTGAGTTGGTTGAGAATGCGGGACACCCGATAGCGGACTTCGGGTTCCTTGTGCGAAGACTGTTGTTGGATCACGGTCAAAAACGGTTGGCCCTCGGCCATCAATCGCTTCTCGGCACGGTGTCGATCCACGTACCGCTCACTGGCCAGATCGCTTACCAGCCGCCGAATTTCGGCCACTTGTTGGCTACCCGGGTTTTTGGTCAATACCAGCTGTTTCAGATTGGACAGTTCAACATCACGCAGCGAAATCGAGCCGTCGTCGGCCACCGTTTTCCACTCGAACGATCTGTTGTCTGCTTGAACCGCCAATACGGATCCGTCCCGCAGCACCACCGTCAACTGGATTTGATCTTGAGCAACGCCGTCTGCCGCCGAGGCAACGGCCGCCGGCGCGACACAGATTGCCGAGAGCAGACACAGCATTCGCGCCAAACGATCTGGCCATCGGCCCACCCCGCCGCATATCGACCCCCGATCAGTTGGTTGCAACCGTGCCCTGGCAAACCGTGCCTTGGCAAACCGTGCCTTGGCAAACCGTGCCTTGGCAAACAAGCTAAATCGGTAACGACTAATTGTCATCCACGTTCCATTTATCAACGTCAACATATCGATACGAACCATTGTTCTGCGCAGCCAGCAGCCGCATGAATGAATTACGATCTTGTTGCGGTCCGGATCCGAATTGCACGCAGTGAATTTGCGCACCGTCGGCGGCCCGTCGAATTCGCTTCAACTGGCCTTGGTTGAGCTCGGGCAACCCGCCGTCGGTCATCAACACGATGACGTCCGGGTTCATCGACAGAGCCACCATCAAAGCGCCTTCGTGTTCCGTACCGCCATACGCGGCCAGTCCTCTTATGAAATCGCCCACCCGCTGCTTGTTCTCGATTGTGGCCGGCAACAACGCCCGCTGCTCAATCGTGATCGTCCGGTCATGATACGCGATTAGTTGAAACTGATGATAGGGTTCCAATTGATCGATTGCGCCGGTTAATTCAGCGACCGCGGCCACCAGCACATTTAAACCCTGGCCACCCATGCTTTTGGAACGGTCGATCACAAATACAAACTTGTGGCCCGTCAATTCACCGGAGTTAAACACGCGGATCGTGGTGGCCGGACCTTTCGGGCGCCGCGCTTCAAAAGCAGCCCGCTCGGCGTCCAGCATGCGTTGCTGTTCGGGTGTGATGCGAATACTTTGCGAGTCTTGGGCCAACGAATCGGGAACGTTGGTCATTTCAGCAACGTCCAACCCTGGCAATGGCAGCTCGATGGGCGACTGCGCCGAGACCAGTGGCGTCACGTCGATCGGCGGCGGCTGATCAGCGGGCAACGCCGACTCGACCGACTCGGTAGGCTGCTCTGGCTGCGCATCCAACAGATCGGATTCGTCCAAATAGGCAGGTTGGCTGTCACTGTTGGTCAAAACCAGTGAGACGCGTCGCGGCGGCTCATCGAAACCGAAGGGACGGCCGGTATTCCAGAAAATGGCGAAACAGATCAACAGGGTGGCGTGAATGGTCAACGACAACGCCAGCGAACGCCAGGACGAGCCACCCGCCTCAATTTGGTCCGGAATGTTGGTCATGCACTTATTATCGGGGATGCCGACTAAGTTGCAAAGTTCGCGACAAGATCGTTCAGATCGATTGGCTGACGAGGCGACAGGCGGAATTGCCGAGCGGCGGATTCACCAAGCTGTCCCCCAGCATGCAGCTAACCCGGCTGCGACGGCGCGTCAACCCGCTGGCTGAGGTTGGACACCCGGCGATCCGGTTGAAAAGGGCACAAATTTCCATTTTTAATGAATCGTCACGACAAGGTAACGAGTTTAACTGGGTGAGACATTTGGGTGCGATGATCCACGGTCATCCAAACCTAACGCGGTGGCACAAAGGATGTCCAGTTAGTTACAATTGGAGGGCAGTGTTCGACAACCGGAACATGACAACACTGGGGTTACCACGGGGCGACAGCAGGGCGCTAGACGCGCCCGGACACAGAGCTGATTCGAGCTGTTGTTTGCTGTTTCGACGCCGCTGCCATCCGCCCACTTCCGTTTACCGGTCCGCAACCCACTTTGTGGCCGGCCCTGGCCGTTAGCGCCTTTTATAAAATTGTTTTGTTGCAAATCAGGATTGACACATGAATCACCCGAGCGATGGTGCATCGAACGAAAACCTTAGCGGTGACGATCTGCAAGCACTGGAAAATTTAAAAAGCGCTTACTCATCGATCCGCGCGGAGCTGGGCAAGATCATCGTGGGCCAAGAAGAAGTCTTGGAGCAGTTGATGATCGCGATCTTTGCCCAAGGTCACTGCTTGTTAGAGGGCGTGCCCGGTTTGGCCAAGACGTTGATGGTCAGCACGCTGGCCAAGACGCTGCACTTGGAATTCAATCGAATCCAATTCACACCTGACCTGATGCCGAGCGATATCACCGGTACCGAAGTGATCCAGGAAGACCGCGCGTCGGGGACCCGCCAGTTCAAATTTCTCAAGGGACCGATCTTCGCCAACATTATCTTGGCCGATGAAATCAACCGGACCCCGCCCAAGACACAGGCGGCCTTGCTGGAAGCCATGCAGGAGAAGCAAGTGACGATCGGTGGCGATCGGCACGTATTACCGGCTCCATTTTTCGTGCTGGCCACCCAAAATCCCATCGAACAGGAAGGAACCTACACGTTGCCGGAAGCCCAGCAGGACCGCTTCATGTTCAAGGTGTTTGTCAACTATCCGAATTACGACGAAGAATACACGATTGCCCAGACCACCACCTCGGATATCGTGCCGCAAGTAACGCAGGTACTTCAAGGCGAAGATATTTTGAGGTTGCAGACGATGGTCCGCCGCGTTCCCGTGGCACCGCACGTGATTCATTACGCCTTGCGGCTGGTTCGCGCCACGCGGGTGCGCGACGAGGACGCGCCCGAATTCGTAACGGAATCCGTCAGCTGGGGCGCCGGTCCGCGTGGCATGCAGTATTTGCTGTTGGGCGGCAAAGCCCGCGCAGTGCTGGAGGGGCGATTTTATGTGACCACCGACGACGTCCGCGCCGTCGCCCATCCCGTGTTGCGGCACCGCATCATTACCAATTTCAATGCGGAATCATCGGGCATCACATCGGATCATGTAATCGATCAACTTCTGCAGCAAACTCCCGATCGCAACGAAGGCGATCAAGTGGCTCCGGAATTGGTTAAAGCCTTTGCTTGATTCGGCGCGAACAATGTGTTGAACCCATTGACCTTTCCCACCCACCAGGACCGCCGTGGCCACCGCAGCAACCCCCAATAAATACCTCGATCCCAAGGTGCTCGATCGCGTCAAGCGGATGGATGTGCGGGCCCGATTGGTGGTCGAGGGGTTCATCACGGGCCAGCACCGCAGCCCTTACAACGGTTTTGCCGTGGAGTTCGCCACGCATCGCGAATATTCGCCGGGCGATGACTTGCGGCATATCGATTGGAAAGTCTGGTCCAAGACCGACCGACTGTACATCAAGGAGTACGAAGAAGAAACCAATTTGAAATGCACCATCTTGCTCGATTGCAGCAAGTCGATGCGGTACGGCGAGAAATCCGGCTGGAGCAAATTCGATTACGCGGCGACGACGGCGGCCTCCATGGCATACCTGATGCAGCAACAGCAAGATGCCGTGGGCCTGGTGATGTTCAGCAACAAAATCGACAAGTCGCTGAAACCCAGCTCGCACCCGTCTCACCTCAAGTTGATGCTTCACGAACTGGAGCAAGCGGCGCCTGACGACCAGACGGACATCAGCGACATCTTTCAGGCGCTGGCCGGGCAGATTCGCCAGCGTGGCATGGTGATCTTGATTTCAGATTTGTTTCTCAACCCGCTTCAGCTGGCCGAATCGCTGCAGCAGTTTCGATTGCGGCGGCACGAAGTCATCGTATTTCACATCATGCACCCGGACGAACTGACCTTTCCCTTCCAGGAAAACACTCTGTTTCGAGGATTGGAACAGGATCTCAAACTGCACACGGAACCACGGGCGCTGCGGGATTCCTACCTGCAGGCGGTCGACCAGTACATGAAACAGGTGCGCAAAGTATGTGCCTCATCGGGCATCGACCACGTATTATTGGATACGGCCAAACCGCTGGACGCGGCCCTTGCCAGTTACTTGAGTTTTCGGCAAAAACGGCGAAAGGTGTTGTTGCGGCATTAGGCGTCGGCGCCGCCGACCCTCCTCCGCGGAAATCGAACCGGCAAAATCAAATCGGAAAAGTCGCATGAGTTGGTTGCTGACGTGGATGTTCAATCCGGCGATGCTGGTGGCCGGTGCCGCCGCCATCTCCGTGCCGATCGTCATCCACTTGTTGAACAAGCGGCGGTTTCGCATCGTCGACTGGGCGGCCATGGATTTTTTGTTCGACGCCGACAAGAAAAATCGCCGCCGCATCCGGCTGGAGAATCTGATCCTGCTCGCGCTGCGGTGCCTGGCCATGTTATTGCTGGGGTTGCTGCTGGCCCGGCCGTTTCTGCCGTCAGAGCTGGCCGGCCGACTCGGCCAGGCGCAAGAGTTCCAGCGCGTGATGGTGGTGGACGACTCGCTCAGCCAACGAGTGCTGATGGGCAGCCGCCCGGCCTTCGACGAGGCCAAGGACCGTATCAAACAATTGATTCAAATGCTGGCCCGCGATCAGAACGCAGATTACCTGACGTTGTTTCTAACCAGCCAGCCGGACAAGCCGGTGATGGTCAACGAAGCGATCACGCCCGACGCGGCTAACAACTTGCTGGCGCGCATCGACGAGCTGCAATGCTCCGATAACGTGGCCCAGTACGACGAAGCGCTGGCCGAAGTTCGCAGTTACGTCGAAAGCGATCGGTCCACGGCCAATCCCGTGGTGTACGTGTTGACCGACCTGCGGCAACGGGATTGGCAAGCTCCCACGTCCAGCGATGCGGAAAACGCGCCGCACAAGATACTCAGTGAAATCAGCAACTCGGTGCCGAATACGTTTATTGTGGACGTCGGTTCGGTCCTGGAGGAAAACCTGGTGATCACTGACGTGCGAGCCGAAGATTTGTTGGTCGCCAACAGCATCGTGCGATTCAGTGTTTCGGTCACCAATTTTGGAGAGCGCACGGCCGAAAATGTTGGCATTCGATTTCGCGTCGATGAGTTGCAGCCGGTGACCGACCAAATTGCAGCGGTGGCACCCGGGCAAACCGAGACGCTCGTGTTCCCCTACTTGTTTCAAATCGACCGCGATGAATTCGATTCCCTCGATTTTCAGGAGCAGCTGGTCAACAACCTGGTCAATTACCGTGTCACAGCCGAAATTGTTCAGGATGGCAAAACGCGAGATCATTTGAAGCACGACAGTATCGGATATTTCGCCGCCCGCACGCTTCAGGCATTGCCGATTTTGATTGTTGATGGTGACCCATCAGTTGTCTCAGAACGCAGCGAATCGTACTACCTGCAGTCGATCGGTTTGCCTGGGACCGGGTTGTTGGTCGATAGCGCCACCGCCGGTGAACTGGAAACAGTGTCGCTGTCGAAATACCGGGTGATCTTTCTGTGCAATGTGGATGAGGCATCTCCAGATCGCGTGCAATCTTTGCAGCAGTGGGTGGCCGATGGCGGTGGCCTGGTGCTGATGCCCGGGGATCGCGTTCGCGCGACGACGTTTAACGAAACGTTTTATAAACAGGGTAACGGATTGTCGCCGCTGGAATTGAGACGGGCCGATGGCGACGCCACCAAAAACGACTGGGTGTTTATGGAAGTCATTGATCCGCAGCATCCGGCGTTGCGGGTGACGCTGGATGAGGACGTCGGGATGGGCAAGGTCGAACTGTTTTCCTGGTGGGAGACCGGAATCCGCGAAGATCAGGTGGACAAAGTGGTCTCGGTGCCGATTCGATTGAGCAATCCGGACAATTCGCCGGCGATGGCGGAAAAAACTCTGGGCGATGGTCGGGTCGTGACGTTTGCGTTTTCGGCGGATGCCGACTGGACGATGTGGCCGGCGCATCCGACGTATATCTGCGTGATGTGGGACCTGGTTAATTACCTGGTCGGTGACCTCACGGAAATGGAAACGACGCGCGTCGGCGGTTCGGCCAGCCGATTGGTGGATTTGTCGATGTACGATTTGCGGGTGTCCCTGACGGACCCCGCCGAAGAGAAAGTGGAAACGATTGCCCAGCCGTTGGATCCGACTGCGGCCAGCCAGGAAAGCGTGTTGTACCAGGTGCGGTTCGACGATCTCGGCCGACGGGGTTTTTACGAAATGAATCTGCGCCGGCAAACTGGCGAGATTGAGCCCACATTGTTTGCCGTCAACGTCCACCCCGGCGAGGGTGACTTGAAGCGGCTGGACGTGAACGCCCTGCCCGACGATTTTTTTGGCCCGCAATCACAAGTGCTGACCGCCGACGAACTGGTCCAGAAAAACGAATCGAATACCAGCAACGAAATTTGGCCTCAGGTATTGCTGATGCTGGCAGTGATCCTCGGTGCGGAGCAGCTGTTGGGATGGTGGTTCGGGCGACGCCGTTAATTCGCGGCCGCAATAAAACGCCGAAATAACAAAGATCAAAAATGAGCAATCCTAATGTCATAATCGTTGGCCGCCGCAAGTGGCAATGGATGTCGCCATTAGCGGCGACGATCTTGCTGCTGGCCGCCGGGGTGGGATACGGAACGCCGGCCTGGGCCCAACAAAAAATCGTGGTCGAAGCGCAAGCGGTTGACAAACCGAAGGACGATGCCGAAGACGAGGACAAAGAGGGTCTCGACGGCGAGGGCAGGTATTTGGGCGGGGCGCCGCTGAAAACCGATCCCGACCTGATGGCGCGGCTCAAGAAAGCTGGCGAATACCAACGCGACGGCAATTACCGCGTGGCTTCGCGTCTGTGGCAATCGGTGCTCGAGGAGAGTGGCGACACGCTGTATACGAAAAACGGCGAAACATACTACGCGCTGACCGAACAAGTCGAGTCGATCCTGGCCGGGTTGCCCGCCGAGGGTTTGCGCGCCTATCGGATTTCGGCCGACGCCAACGCCAAGGAGTTGATGGCCCAGGCCGCCCACGAAAACGATATGGAAATCCTCTCGCAAATTGTCAAAGGATATTTTCTCAGTTCGCTGGGTGACGACGCGGCATTTCGTATGGGCTGTATCTACCTGGACCATTACGATTTCGTGGGCGCCGTTCGCTTGCTCAGCAAAATCACCCAGCGGTATCCCGATCCCTCCGTCCCCATGGATCAGGTGTGGCTGAGAATGGCCATCGCCTACGCATACGTGGGGGATCTGGCGTCCGCCCAGCGGGCGTTTGACCAGGCGGGCGAATCGGGCGCAGAGGCCGGCGATCGCTTGTACGAATCCGTTGGCCAGCTGTTCGAACAAGCCCCGTCCATCGGCCAGGAGAACTTGGTCGCCGCCCATTGGAACATGCGGATGGGAGACGCCCGGCGTCTCGGCGTGATGCCGGCCTTGCCGGACGATGTGTTAGGCACGGATTTGACCCCGCACTGGCAGTTTCAATACTCTCCCCGCGATCAATATCGCGGCGATGAGTATGAGGGCACCATTCTGACCGGCGCTGACGCCCATGGTGAGCAGGCCCGCAAAGAGTTGGATCGGGAAAGCTCGCTGATCAAGAACTGGAAGGAAAACCGCTGGCGACCGGCCGGGTCATTGTTGTTCACCGACGACGTAGTCGCATTTAAGACCGGCGCGGACGTCATGGTTTTGGAACGCGGCGATGATCTGCCACTGGACGTTCGCTGGCGTCCGCTGTGGCTGAACCAATTTATGATCGATGACGCCACGCACACGTGGAAAATGATGTACGACGCCTACGGCCGTTTTGGACGGTCGGCAGCGGAATCGCGGGGCGCGACACCATCAAAAGCGCTTGAAATTCAGCTTTTCGGCGATCAAATTGCCCAGTCCATGTCGATTTATCGCGGCGTCTTGTACAACGTGGAGGGCAAACAATACAACTGGTCGGATCGCAACGTCCCGCAAGTCAATCGACAACGCCAATACAGTTGGGGCACCCTGCCACGCCGCACGCGAACTAATCATTTAACCGCCTACGACACGCGCACCGGAAAACTCTTGTGGCGGCTGCCCAGTCTCGAGCGGGCCGACAAAATCGTTGATCAACCGGATCAGCAGCCCGATGACGCGGCAGAGGCCGAAGACTATGCCGCAATCGGATTCATGTCCGCGCCGGTGGGATTTGGCGATTTTCTGATTGTCCCGATTAACGCCAGTGGCTCGATCTGGCTGTACGCGCTGGACAGCGAAAACCAGGGCGCGCTGGTGTGGAAATCATATTTGTGCGACGAACCGGGCGGCGGCAGCCAGCCCTGGTCGCCGATCCAAATTTCGATCGACGGCAGCACCGCTTACGTTAGTTGCGGAACCGGCGTGTTGTTCGCCGTCGATCCCATGACGGGTGCCATTCGCTATGCCCGCCGCTACGAACGGACCGGCAAACAGAATGACATGATGCGGCGGTTCGGCAATCAAATGGACATCCTGGAATTGGATGGTTGGATGGAGGACCTGGTGATCCCCGCCGGCAACGCGCTGATCATGTTTGCCTCCGACTACAACGTCGTGTGGGCCATCGATCGGCAGAGCACCGAGTTTTTGTGGATGACCGAAAACCGGCCGTTCGGCCACAAGTTCGATTACTTGATCGGCGTGCATAACGGGCTGGTTTTCCTGGGCGGCCAGCAGAGTGTCGCGGCCATCAGCATCGAAGCAGAGGGGCGATGGGAGTGGGTGCAGAGCTTTGACGAGGGAATCAGCTTGGGGCGGGCCATGCTGACCCGCGATGGCCTGTACGTGCCGGTGGCCAACACCATCGTCAAATACGCGATCGGCGGCGATGCGCATGAAGAAGAGATGCAATTGGGAACCGAATTGGCGCGGGCAAACGTCGATCTGGGCATCGATGCGCCGCTGGGCAATCTGTTCAGTGACGGCCAACGGATCTGGGTGGTGGGTGCCAATCGAATTTATGCCCTCGGCCCGGCACCGGTGAAACTGCCCGAAGAGCAACCCGACTCGACGGATCAAGACAACCAAGACGACGACAACCAAGACGACGACCAAGACAATCAAGACGATCAACAGGGCGACGACGGACGTTCCGCACCAAAGTAATCCGACAAAGCAGGTCCCAACAACAACTAGGTCTTAAGATCAACTAGGTCTAAATACCAACAAGGCGCGTTAATTTGAATTCAATCTGGAGCTGGTTTTTAGGAGAGCACGCCACGCGCGAGGGGACGCCTCAGTTGCAGTGGGCCAATATGCCCGAGTCGTGGGGGGTGTTTGTATTGATCGCTGCGGTGTTGGCGATTGCCGCGCTGGTGTTCTGGCTGTACACCCGCGAAATCGACACCTGTCCGCGGCCCGTGAAATTAAGTTTGGGTTGCCTGCGTTTCGCGGTGCTGTTGATACTGGTGCTGATGTTTTTGAAACCCTCGATCGTGTTCAAACAAATTCACACGATCAAACCCAATATCGCCTTGCTCCGCGACGCTTCGTTGTCGTTCGCGCGAAATGACGAGTATGGCGACCGGACAAACGCCGAAGCCATCGCCGCAGCCACCGGGCTGTCGCCGGACCAGGTGACCAGCGGCCAATTCTCGCGGGCCGAGCTGTTGCACCGCGCACTGACCAAACCCGATTCCGATTTGCTGCAGCAGCTGCGCCGCAAAGGATCACTAAGAATCGTTGATTTTTCGGAAGTCGTCAGCGTTTCGGGATTGTTGCCGGCCGTCGGCAACCGCGAAACGACTGCGCCAGCGGCGGCGGCAAAGGGCAATGACGAGCAGGTCGGTGCCGAGGGCGAGTTGCCGCTGTTGGTGGCTAACGGACGCGGAACCGACCTGTGGCAAGCGCTCCGCGAGATGCTGGCCGATACCGGCCGCCTGTCGGCGGTGATTTTGGCCAGTGACGGGCAGCACAACGGATCGGAAGATCCATTGGAACTGGCCCGTAAAGCTGAGGGTCTGGGCGTGCCCATCATCACGATCGGCGTTGGCAATCCGGCCCGGCCCAAAAACTTGTCGGTCACCGATCTTTACGTCCGCGACAAAGCCCGGCCGGAAGAACCGTTCGAAGTCGAAGCGTTGTTGTACGCCGAAGATATTGATGTCGATCAAGTCCAAGTTGATTTGTTGCAGCACCCGCTGCATCCGGAGACCGGCGAAACTCAAGGAGACGTACCTGTCGAATCGGTGCAAGTCGAATTGCCCAGCCAAGGGGGCCGGGTCCGCGTCGATTTCCAGCACACCGTGAACGTGCCGGGCAAATATGCGTATACGGTCAAAATTGCCGAAGTCCCCAACGAAGCCGAGACGCAGGACAATCAACGGACATCGTCGCCGATCGAAGTCGTCGACGAAAAAGTGAAAGTCCTGCTGATCGCCGGCGCGCCGACCTGGGAATATCGAATGCTGCAACGGCTGCTGCAGCGTGACCAGGCGATTTCGTTGAGTTGCTGGCTGCAGACGATGGATCCCGATCGACCGCAAGAGGGCAACGAACCGATCGACGAATTGCCGTCCACCGTTGAACAGTTGGGTCAATACAACGTGATCATGATGATCGATCCCAACCCGGATGAGTTCGACGCAGCGTGGATTGACGTGCTGAAACAGTTTTGCCGCCGCAAGGCCGGCGGATTTTTGTATATGGCCGGTCCCAAGTACACCACCATGTTCGTGACGTTAAATCGGCTGCAGGGCATTCGCGATATCTTGCCCGTGCGATTCGGCAACGAAGAAGACATTGATACCAGCCAGACGCTGGCGGCCACGACCAACTCGCGGCCCGGCAAGATGCTGACGGTCGGCCACAACCTCGATCACCCCGTGATGAGTTTTCATAACGACCAACAAGAAAACCAGCAACGATGGGCGCAAATGCCCAGCATCTACTGGAGCTTTCCCACGCTGACGGCCAAACCGACCACCCGCGTCCTGATGGAGCGCGGCGACCAGATCAACGTCGAGGGAAACCAACCCTTGTTGGTCGCCGGTCGTTACGGCGCGGGCAATGTGCTGTACATGGGATTCAATGGCACCTGGCGGTGGCGGCGGATCGGACTGCGTGCGCAGTATTTCGACCGGTTTTGGATCCAGGTCGTCCGCTACCTGGTGGAAACCCGGTCCCTGCAGGGATCGCGGCGCGGCATCGTCGATCCCGATCGAACCGATTATGAATTGGGTGATCAGGTGTTGCTCACGGCCCGGATTCTCAACGAGCAGTTTGAGGCGCTCAATGTCCCTAGCGTCCCGGCCCTTGTGCGGGCCGACGACGGCCGCGTGCAAAACATCGAACTGAAATTGTTGCCCGGTCAAGAAGGGCAATACGAATCGTCGTTTGTGGCGCAAAAAACCGGTAACTTTCAAGTGCTGGTCAACTTGCCCGGCACGGATGAAGAGAGCGGCATTGAGCCGGTCTCGTTTCGCGTCAAGCCGCCCAGTGTCGAGTCACGGGCCTACTGGTTGAACGAAAAACTGCTGCGTGAAATTGCGCAAACTTCTGGAGGCCAGTACTTGACGCTTGACCAGCTGGACCAACTTTACGATTTGATGCCCCAACTGGATTCGACCACGGAGTACAGCAGCCCGCCGGAACCGCTGTGGGACATCAGCTCGCGGTTGCGCTATCTGGCGTTCCTGTTGCCGCTGTTGCTGCTAACCGTCGAGTGGGCAGTTCGCAAACGATTCAAACTTTTGTAAAGCCGAATTTTCGACATGTCGACCGCAACCACGATGAAGCATCAAATACCCAAACCGATCAGCCAGCGGTTGCGCCGGTTGCGCGGCAAATTGGGTCGGTTCCTACTGGTCGCCGGACTGAGCCGATTGCTGGCGGTCATGGTCGGATTAGTCTTGGTGGATGTGTTCATCGACCGCGTGTTCAAAATGGATTTCGCCCAGCGACTGATCATGCTGTCAGTGATGTCTGTGATTGTACTGGCCGTGATCGTGTATCGATTGATTCGACCGGCGCTCAGACGGCCCAGCGACGACGCGTTGATACTCGAAGTCGAAGCGCACAACAAACAGTTGCGGCAAAGCGTAATTAGTGCCGCACAACTGGCGCGAGAAACCGGGCTGGAGCAGCAAGGCATATCGCCGACTATGGTCGATGCCACGATTCGGCATGGCGCGTCAATGGCGGGACAAGTAGATTTTGGCAATGCCATCAATCGCCAGGCCCATCGACAGAACCTGGCTTTGTTGCTGGCTGGCGCCATCGGCCTTGGGGCAATCGCTTTTGGTGTTGCCAGTAACGATTTTTGGAACCTGTGGTTCAAACGAAACGTACTCCTTACCAACGACCAATGGCCCAAAGACACCCGTTTGCAGCTCGTTGGCGTCGAGGGCCCGGAACTTGTTTTGCCGCGCGGCGAAGATCACCAGCAATTTGTGGTCGTTGACGACGGCAGCCGCATCAAGGATGTGGAAGTTTCCATCGAATTCGACGACGGCAGTGCGCGGACACATCAAAAAATGCGGAGGACCGGCAAGCTGGATGGGCGGGAGCATTTATTGGTGTTTCGCAATCTCTCCAGCGAGTTTCGGTTTCGCGCCAAGGGCGGAGACGATGTGACCGACTGGGTGCAGGTTCGGTTGGTCGAGCCACCGGGTTGGAGCGAACTGACGATGACGGTTCAGCTGCCCGAATACACCGGCATCGATCGGGAACCGTTGCCGCGCGGAACCGGGCCGCATGCGATTCTCGAGGGCAGTGCCCTGTCGATCGAAGCGACCGCCAACAAACCGTTGAGCGACGCCAAACTGACTCACAACGGCCAGTCCTGGCCAATGGAGAACTTGGGCCAACAGCGTTATCGATTGCATCTGGAAACAAATGAGTTGGTGGGCGGGAAGTATTCATTTGACCTGGCGGACGCCGCTGGTTTGCGCTCCAGTCGTCCGGCAACGTTCTCGTTAAAGATCAAACCGGATCGGCCGCCGAATGTCCGCGCCACGTTGCTGGGCATCAGCGGCCAGGTTGTGCCGCGAGCCCGTATTCCGGTGTCATTCGTGGCCACGGACGAATTTTCGATCACCCGCGCCGAATTTACCCACCTGTGGAAAGCCGACAGCGCCGACTCCGTGCCACAGGAGGGAGCGTTGGATCTGGGGCAGGTCGAAAATCAAATCGGCAATTCGGAGATGAGGTCCGTTCAGGTGTTGGACCTGGAGCCGCTCGGGGTGCCGATCGGTGTGGGGCTGAGAATCGCGGTTCAAGCCACCGATAACAACACGCTGACCGGCCCTGGCGTTGGCAAGTCGCGAGAGTTTTTGCTCCGCGTCGTGTCAGAAGAGGAACTTCGCGAAGATTTGTTGCGACGCGAGATCGAGCAGCGAAAGGCGTTTGAATTGGCCTTGCAACATCAGGAAGAGTTGACGGTTGAGGTCAAGGCGCTGGCGGCGAATCTGGCCGACAACGGTGCCGATGCGACGACCGTTCAAGAAAAACTGGAAGCGGAAATGTTGGGTTGGCAGCGGAGCCAAAAACAAATTGGAACCAATATTTCCAAGATTGCCGATCGGTTTGAAGAATTTCTGGTCGAGGTCAAAAACAATCGTTTGGATGAAGCCGAAAAAGAAATCGGCAGCGCCCAAAGTATCGAATCACGATTCACGCAGCGGATCATCGATCCGATCCGGCAACTTGATCAGACGGACATTATTTTGGCGTCGCAAAACCTCGAAGCCTGTCGCCGCTCCGTCGCTGGTGGGTCCACGTTGCTGGATGATTTGATTACGACCAGTGAAACGCAGGACCAAATCATTCGGGCCATGCAGAAAATTCTCTCTGCCATGGAAGACTCCGAAACGTATCAGGAAGTCGTCAACAAAGTGATCGAAATTAAACGAAGCGAAGAAAAGATTCGCGAGTTGACACGTGACAAACAAAAAGCCACTGGCCTGGATGGCATTTTTGACAAACCGGGCGGGGCGGAAAAATCGGACGACGGATCCCAAAAACGAAAATCGGGCGGCCAATCCGCAAACGACCGAAACGGAAACTAGAATTAGTCCGAAAAAATGAATGCTGCCATTGGAACGGCGCGGCAATGGATTGTATTGCCGAAACGCGCATCCCCGGCGGGTCTACGCGTTGAGAGGCCGCATACGCAGGCAATTTCCGATTTGCACCAATATCCGTAAACGGGGATAATGCATTGGCTTGACTGCGGTCGGTCTATAAAGGGATGCCGGGAACGTTTGCAGGTCGGGAACCATCGAAAAAAGGCCGGCGGGAAAAACCGGTTTGAAATGAAAAAAAGGAAGGTAGCCATGAACAGCTGGAAATTCCGCGGCAGCAGCTTGTGCGTTTTGTGGGTAGTCTGCATGGCCGGTTGGATGTCGGTGTGCGGGGGTCCATTGCCGGCCCAGGACGAAACGGATCCGGGCCGCCGCAGCGATATCGGCGAACGGCAACGGCTGGTCGAACGCAAAATGGCTCAACTCGAAGCGCGATTCGAGATCATCGCGCAAAAACTAAAAGAAAAAGAACCGGAACGGGCCGAACGGCTGATTCAGGCTTTGCAGCAATCCAAGGAAAAACTGATCGCCCGGAAAATGGCGGAAATCCGCGAGATGCTGGACGAACAACGGTTGACCGAGGCCGAGCAGGAGTTGGACGCAGTCATTCTAAACCTGGAAGAACTCGTCCGCCTGCTGCTCAACGAAACCGAGGAAACCATGAGCCGGCAGCAGGAAATTGAAATGCTCCGCAAATGGCGAGAGCAGATTCTCAAAATTAAACAGGAGCAACAACAACAGACCCGCGAGACCAGCAAAATCGCCAACAAGGAGGATTCGCTGCAGAATCTGCAGCAGCAAATCCAACAAGTCGAAGCGCTGATCAAAAAGCAGCAACAGGTTAACCAGGAAGTTGAAGGAAATCGAACAAGCGGATTGCAAACATTGGACCGCCTGGCCGACAAACAATTCGGCGTGCGGCAGCAGACCGAAGACGTCGCGCGAAAAATCTCCGGCGAACCGGAACCGACAACCGACGATCCATCCGATCCTTCACAAAACCAATCCGGCCAACAGCCGCCAGCCCAAAACCAGCCAGCCCAAAACCAGCAAGCAGAGAATCAACCGGGCCAGAATCAACAAGGCCAGAATCAACAAGGCCAGAATCAACAAGGCCAAACCCCCTCCCAGCCACCTGCGGCGCAACCCAAACAACCGGGCCAACAGCCGCTGGAGAATGCAGCCCAAAATCAAAAACACACCGAGCAGAATTTGACGGAAGGCAAAGCGGCCCAAGCGCAAAAGTCCGGCGACCAGGCGCTCGACGAGTTGAAGAAGGCGCTGGCCGAACTGAAAAAGGAGCAGCGCCGCATCGCTTCATTGCCCCCTGAGGCGTTTCAAAAAATGGCCCAGGATCAACGGCGCATTCGCGATAAAACCGAGGACTTGGCCCGCGAAATGAGCCAGGCACCTAAACCTTCCAGCCAACCCTCAGGCGACCAGGGCCAGCAACAGGCCAACGCCGGGCAACCGCAAAACCAGCCGGGACAGCAAAACGTGCAGCGGGCACAAAAGTCCATGCAGAACGCTGCCGGCGATTTGTCAGAACAGGACGCGCAGCGCGCCGAGCGACAACAAGAGAAAGCGGAAGAAGAACTCGAAAAGGCCTTGCGCGAAATCGAAGAGCGACTGGACCAGTTGCGCGAAGAAACGCGCGAAGAGAAACTGGCGCGGCTCGAAGCCCGCTTTCGTGAAATGCTGGCCCGGCAACAGATTGCCTCCGTGATGACGATGGAGTTGGAGGACAAACGAATTCACTTGGGCCAGCTGGGACGCCGCGACATTCTGACCATGCTGCGTCTGAGCACCGAGGAAATCGAGATCAGCGAACTGGGTTCCCAGGCCTACGACTTGCTGCTAGAAGACGGCACCAGCACCGTGTTTCCCGAGATCGTGCAGGATGTGCGCGAGGATCTGGTTCGCGTTGCCCAGCTGTTGGAATCGGAAGAAACCGGACCGCTCACCCAGCTGATTCAACGCGAAATTGAATCGACACTGGAGGAGTTGTTGGAAGCACTCAAGCAAACCCGTCGCCAGAATGAGGGAGGCGGAGGCGGAGGCGGCGGAGGCGGAAATCAGCCTTTGCTGCGGAAGTCCGCGGAGCTTAAAATGTTGCGTGCGGCACAGTTACGCGTCAATCGTATGACCAAGCAGTTTGACTTGATTCGACGGCCCGGTAAACTTTTAGAAGCACTTGCCCAGGAATTGGCTAAAATTCGCGTTCGCCAGGCCGACATCGTGGAAATGATGATTCAGGTCATGGAAAAAGAATAAACCCGGATTTTCGGTGAGCGGAGACGTCTCAAACCCAAACCCAGCCATAAGGATGCCCGTTATGAAAATGTTTTCGTCCCCAGGTCATCGGTGTTTGGTCGCTGGCGTATTGATCCTGACGCTTGGAGCTTTCGGTTCACTCCGCGCAGACAACCGTGTACCGGGCGAGGACGTCGTCCAAGACTTCATCACTCATGTGAACAGTCTGAGTTCGGTTAGTGATGACGTGAAAAAGCAGGTGCGGGAAACCGTCCAGCAATTGCAGCAGGACGAGTATTCGCGAATCGAAGCGATCACGGTGGGCCTGGCGTTGATCTACCCGGAATACGAGCAGGCGATCACCGCGGCCCAGAACGATGACGTCGAACAAGCGATCCAAAAGCTGAGCGAACACGTCGACGCCAGCGATGCGTTTTTGGCCGCCGACTCGTCGTTTTACTTGGCGCGTACGCTGATGAATCGCGAGCGACATGAGGACGCCTTGCCGATCCTTGAAAGACTTTCCAACGAGATGGCTGACTATACGCTGCACGCCGGTCCTTCGATGTATTTCACGGGCGTGGCGCAAGCAAACCTGTTGGAAAACCAGCGCGCCATCAAATCGCTGGCCCGTTTTCTGGAAGATTATCCCGAATCGCCGGAACGGTTGCGGGTGGCGGCCTGGCGACAACTGCAAATGATTCAGTCCATTGAAGAAGGTGGCATGGAAGACATCCTGCAACGCATGGATTATTCCCGCCGGCGATTGGCCATCGAGCAAACCGACGAGGTAACGCAGGTTGAGCAGGACAAAGTGGTCTCGATGCTGGCCAAACTGATCCGCGAGATGGAGAAAAAGGAGTGCAGCAGCTGTAACAGTCAAAAGAACAGTGAAAACCAATCCGAGAGTCAAAACGAAGGTCAAGGCCAAAGCGATAGCCAGGGTAAATCGGATCAAGGTGGATCGAGCAACAATCCAAACGGCGTCGTCCGCCGCACGTTTGATGACGGACCCGCCAGCCCTTGGAGCCGGTTGCGGCAACGAAGCCGGGATGCAGCCAATAGCGCCATCAAACAAAAACTGCCTGCCCGGTATCGCAACGTCGTGGAAAAATACTACGAAGTGACGTCCGGAAACTCAGACGATTCCAAAAAATAACTGGCGGTCGTACGACACTCGCTTCGTAATCCAACGGCGCACACGGGGTTTCCCAACTGCGTCGTTTTTTGTGCCCCGGTCATTATTTCCATCAGCTTCGAATCACAACTCCAACAGACCCATTTGTGGATACCCGACTACTTTCTCATTGCAGGCGTGTGCTCACGCTGCCCCTGATCGCGCTCTTCATGGCTGTCAGCGGATTGGACAATCTAGCTGCCGCGTTTCAAATCGAAAACGAACAGCAGGCAGTGTTGACGTCAATCACGGGAGCACAATTCCAATCCCGAATTGACTCGATCGTTGACCAGCAATTCGTCGGCCCGGAATTGCCCGCCGGTCTCCAGCTCAGCGATTTGATGATGATCCAATTGGCCAATCCGGTTGATGACAAGAAACCGGCCATCACGGTGACACTGGCCCAGGGCGGCCATTTGAATGCCAGATCGGTGAGTTACCAAGATGAATCGTTTTCCGTGGCAACCGATTTTGGCACGTTTACGATCAATGCCGTGGCCATCCGTGGATGCAAATACGAACAGGCGGGTCGAAGCCCGGTTTTTCAAAAGACGTTACAAAATCCTTCGACCGAACAAGATCAGGTGGTTGCCGCCACCCCCAATGGTCAACAGACCGTTGCGGGACTGCTGGAGTCGATCAACGACGAGAAAGTCCAATTCAATTTCCGCGGCGAATCCCGCACCATTTCAATTTCCAAGGTCGTGGGGTTGGTGGTGGCCGATTTACAGCCCAATCCTGCTCAGGGAGTGGTGGCACTGGTCACTATGATCGACGGTTCCAGGATCTCGGGGAATATCACGGGACTGGAATCTGGCAAGCTGACGATTCAAATCGTCGGCGAACAAACGCTGTCGGTTCCCTGGTCGGCGGTTTCGCGAATCTCAATCCGATCCGAGCGAATGGTGTTTTTATCGGATTTGGATCCGGTTGACGAAGAACAAAACGCCTTGGCCACGTTGCCGTTCCGTTGGCGGCGGGACCGCAGCGTGGACGGCAATCCGATCCGGTTGCAACAATTTGCTCCATCGCAAGTCCGCACCTACGACAAGGGTCTCGGTACGCATGCGGCTTGCCGCCTGGAATTTGCCAACGATCAAGAGTTCGATCGATTTGCGGCAACCGTTGGCATTGATGCCGAGACGGGTGGCAACGGCGACTGCGATGTCAGCGTGTGGGCGGATGGAATTCAGCTGTGGTCGGCACAAATCAGTGGTCGCAGTGAACCGGTCGACGTGGACGTGGATATTGCCGGAATGAAACGAGTTACTCTGGTTGTTCGCAACGGCGCGCACCTTGATCTCGGCGACCATGTCGATTGGGCGGAAGCACGATTTCTCAAAACAAAATAGCCGCTGTTGCAACATAACCGCGGATTGATCGCGACACGAAGGAAACCTCGTGAAACTACTCACCAATAGCCTCAGACATAACCTCAGCGCGATTGCCGTGTTATGGCTCGTTGGCCTGACCAGCACCATCCACGCGCAGTCGGACCCCACCGAAACGCTGACGCCCGAAGAATGGACGTTGGTCCGCAACGCGGAACGCGAACGGATCGAAGTCGTGAATCGCATCATCGGCAGTGTGGTGGCGATTTACGGGCCCAATCAACAGGGAGGTGGATCGGGTGTAATCATCGAACCCAACGGCATTGCCTTGACCAACCATCACGTGATCGAAGGCGCGGGGCTCAAGGGCAAGGGCGGACTGAGTGACGGCCATTTGTACGATTGGGATTTGATCGGCACGGATCCAGGCGGCGACGTGGCGATCATCAAGCTCAAGGGTAAGTCGCCATTTCCTTTTTCGCCGCTGGGCGATTCCGACAAGGTTCGCGTCGGCGATTGGGCCTTGGCCATGGGCAATCCGTTTCTGCTGGCACACGACCAGGTGCCCACCGTAACCCTGGGCATCGTCAGCGGTGTGGAACGCTTTCAAGGCGGCGCGGGTCGCAACCAATTGGTT
>JBFILF010000004.1:0-28152 GCA_041599835.1 Pirellulaceae bacterium | reverse complement strand
GGAGAGCAAACATCGCAAAAAACCGGAATACCTATGCCAAACGAAAACGCGAAATGGACAAGAAAGCCAAAGCCGAAGCCAAGCGGATGCGTCGCATCCAGCGAAAGCAAGGCGATTCAAATATCGCGGACGAGAGACTGGATCAAGACGATACGACCCCAGACCTGGAACCCCAGTCATCGGATGACGCGAATTGACGAGAAGCGATTTCAAGCCTTGATGACTGACCGGCTCGCGACCGACGATGCTCCTGGTTCAGGTCGTGAGTCCCATTAATTCCGTGCCAATATTTCCGTGCCAGCAACGGGAAGTTTTTGACTAACAGGGCCACCTGAGTTTTTTATTGAAAATTGCCGTTTTCGAGTGACGGCGAAGTCCAACATGTTTTAAAGCGTAATCTCGATGACCCACAAAAAACCGCAGCCGCTAAACTCCCGATCAGAACCGGACCTCTGTCCCGTTTGCGGAAAGGTCAGTTATTCTGCTGCCGGCATCCATCCCCAATGCGCGGTGACGCAAGCGGATGCGAGTCGTAAGAATCGATTGGAGAACAGCAAGCGAGCCCGCAAGCTAACGAAATCGAAAAAAGTACTTAATCGTTGGCAAAAAACCTGTCCCAAATGCAAAGCCTCGCAACACGTTAGAAAAAAAATCTGTGACTGCGGTCACGCGTTTGACGTCAAGCCCGCTGCTTCAAACGGCGACGACAAACGATCATGATCCGATGACGCGGTTCATCGTTGCCCATTCGCACCGTCAGCGTGATGACGGTCCATTCGCCCTTGGCCAAGATCTGTAATCCGATTACCCGCGTGCAAATTGGCCGTTATGAACAACACAATTTGTAAACGGCAAACGATCGGCGCCTCGCAAAGCCCGTGGATTTACCGTTAAAATGTCAGCGACACCGAATGGGCCGTGCCGGCAGGCGCGACCACGGATTCTGTTCTCGCATCAGTCCGTTTGATCCGACACGATATGAACCGACGATTCACTTTGTGTTGTCTGGCCGTTTCATGGGCTTTCAGTCAGGCCGTTTGCAGCAACTCCACACTTGGGTCGGCGTGGCAGGATGCCACGGACTCCGATAAACAGCCGGTCTACTCGTCTGGTGTCGTGACGTCTGCCTCGACCGGACATCGGGTCAAAATTGATGTGGATATTTCCGGTGCAGAAAACTTATACCTGGTTGCCCACGACGCCGGCGACGGAATGAGTTTTGATTGGTGCGACTGGATCGAGCCCAGACTTGTCGCGGGGAACGATCACCTAGACCTGGCAAAAACGAAATGGGCGTACGCCGACAGCGGATGGGGTTCGGTCAATGTCAACCAAAATTGTGATGGCGGACCACTTCGAATCGGCGCGTCTTCTTTTGAATCCGGAATTGGCACCCATGCCAACTCGTTAATTCATTTTGCACTGCCCAAAAATCACGCGTACACAAGATTTACGGCCATTGCTGGACTTGACCGTGGCGGCATCGATCAAGATTCGGGCAGTCAAAATGCCAGCGTCGAGTTTCTAATATTCACCACGCGGCCATCCTCTAAATATTGGTCGCGAAACCGCATCAATCCTCCGGAAATTGATCACGATTTACACAGCGTGTTATCCCAATTCGATGTGCACCCCGAGCTCGAAGTGAGTTTGTTTGCCGCCGAACCGATGCTCGTCAATCCTTCCAATATCGACATCGATCACCTGGGTCGAGTATGGGTGTGCGAGGTTCTCAATTACCGGGGCCGCCGCGGAACGCGACCTGAGGGCGATCGGATCCTCATTTTGCAAGACACCGATGGCGATGGGCGAGCGGACCAACAAACCGTTTTTTACCAAGGACCCGATATCGACTCGGCGCACGGAGTTTGCGTGCTGGGCGATCGCGCGCTGGTCTCGGCTGGCTCGCAAGTATTCTATTTGATTGACGAAGACGGCGATTCACGGGCTGACCAAAAACAGGTTCTGTTTTCCGGGATCGATGGCAGTCAACACGATCATGGAATCCACGCGTTTGTGTTTGGCCCGGACGGCAAGTTGTATTTCAATTTTGGAAATGCCGGTCGGCAAATCAAAGACCGGCAAGGCCAGCCTTTGGTGGATGCAGCCGGCCAGACGGTGAGCGTGGCAAACCGGCCGTATCAGGAAGGGATGGTGTTCCGCTGTAACCTGGATGGAAGCCAGTTCGAAACACTGGCTTGGAATTTTCGCAATAACTGGGAAGTATGCGTCGATTCCTTGGGGCGCATGTGGCAATCCGATAATGATGATGACGGGAATCGCGGCGTTCGCATTAACTATGTCATGCCGTTTGGCAACTACGGTTACCGGGATGAGAAAACTGGGGCTGGCTGGCAAGCCGAACGAATCGGTATGGCGACCGACACTCCAACACGGCATTGGCATCAGAACGATCCGGGTGTCGTGCCGAACTTGTTGCAAACCGGTGCCGGTTCGCCGACCGGTATTTGCGTTTACGAAGGCCGCGCGCTGCCGGGCATCTTTCAAAACCAGATAGTGCATTGCGATGCCGGGCCCAGCGTGGTCCGCGCCTATCCGGTCCAGCCCGCAGGGGCCGGATTCAAGGCGGAGGTCGTCAACATCATGGATGGCTCGCGGCACAACCAATGGTTTCGCCCGTCAGACGTTTGTGTTGCCCCCGACGGATCGTTGATGGTGGCCGACTGGTACGACCCGGGCGTGGGCGGTCATCGCATGGGCGATATCCAACGAGGTCGATTGTTTCGCGTGACCAGGAAAGGAAGTGGTTCAGCATACCGAATTGCCAGCCTGGATCTGGCCACGCCCGAATCGGCTGCCGAAGCGCTCGCCAGCCCCAATCAGGCGACGCGATTTCTGGCATGGAACGCGTTGGCCCAATTCGGCCCGGCGGGGTTGCCGGCGTTAGGAAAACTGGCAACCCACGACAACGTGCGCCTGCGAATGCGCGCTATTTGGGCGCTCAGCAAACTCTATCCCAGCGCGTCGGCCACAGGCGCCACCGTGCTGGCGGCAATCCAGGATGATCAAACCGAAGTTCGCGCGGCGGCCGTACGCGTCGTCAGTCAGTTTGCCCCGCGCGATCAAGCCCACGACTGGTGGAAACAACTTTCCGCAAACGACCCATCACCTGCGGTGCGGCGCGAAATGCTCATCTCGTTGAGCTGGCGACAATTATATCCGGTGGACGAAGAAACCAGGGCGGCACAATGGTCGCGATTGGCCAGTCAACACACGGGAGGCGACCGTTGGTATCTCGAGGCACTTGGCATCGCTGCCGACCAGCACTGGGATCGCTGCCTGACGACACTGTTGTCCGCCGAGGGTGTTGATCCCCTGGACTTTCCAGAAATTGCATGGAGATCCCGGTCCAGCCAAACGGCATCACTATTGGCCGAGTTGATTCGCCAACCCGACGTGACTCCAGTGGAATGCAAACGGCTGCTGCGCTCGTTTGATTTTTTGCCGGAAACGCAACGGCAACCGGCATTGGTCGATCTCGCGTTGAGCGTCGAACCGGGTGTAAACGAACTGGCCCGGCTGGTTTTCGTGGAAACACTGAGCCGGCTGCCCGCCGATTCCTTGAATCAGTCCTTACAAGCCAAGCTCGACGCATTCCTTGATGAGTGCACGGAGCCGGATGACTTTGTGCGGATCGTCGCCAAATTCAATTTGCCGCACCGGCTGGAAGAATTGGTTGATTTGGCCGTGGAAACGCCTGCTTCGCAACTCGGTGTCGACGCGATGGCGATAGCGCTTGACCGAGGCGGGGCGGACGGAGTACGCACCAGACTGCAAACTGAGGATGAAGTTCAATTTGATTCCCTGCTTGAGGTGCTTCACCGAACCGGTAAGCGACCTGCCATGGAATTGCTGCAAGAATATCTTTTGGATTCTGCACGTGCATTGGAGCGTCGCAAAAAGTGCGTCATGGCCATGGGCAAAATCCATGCTGGTGCCCGGGAAATTGTAAAGTGGGTTGAAAACGACAACATTGATGAGGCACTGCGCCCGGCCGTCAGTGCCGCCTTGCACGGCGCGCGGTGGCCAGAGATAAATGCAGCGGCCAATGAATTTTTTCCGCTCCCGCTGTCAAAACAAAAAAAACCGCTTCCCGCCATGTCGCGACTGTTGCAAATGCGGGGCGACGCGGCGCACGGCAAATTGATATATGAAAACGCGGGAACATGTGCCAAGTGCCACGTGGTCAACGAAGCGGGAACCAAAATTGGACCGAACTTGTCGGAAATCGGCGATAAACTAACGCGGCAGGCGATGTACGAGTCGATCCTATTTCCGTCGGCTGGCATCAGCCATAACTACGAAAACTGGACGGTGCTAACGGTGGATGGCGAATTGTTCAGTGGTGTCATTGTCAGCGAGACGGAGACACAACTGACGATCGTCAATGCCGAAGGCGTTTCCCAACACATATCGGTTTCGGACATCGAAGAAAAACGCCAACAAAAGCTTTCCATGATGCCCGCCGATTTGCACAAGGAGCTTACCGAGCAGGATTTGGCAGATCTTGTGGAATACCTGATTGGACTGACCAAATAAACGGTATCAGGCCTATTTGCGACACTCGGTTCGGGCGGGCGGACTGCTCGTCCCTTTGCGCTGGCGTTTACGGCGCAAAGCGCGATTGCATGATGGCTGTTCCCGACGACGAGGCTACTGGGCGATCGAAATGAAGCGTTTTGGACTTCGTCTCTGGCGAGCGACCCAGCTTTGGATCGAAGTCGACGGCACTTTCATTGCCGCGGCCGTCTCATTTTACGCAGCCCTAGCTATCTTTCCGTTGATTGTGCTTTTGATGTCCATTTTCGGATGGCAATTATCCAAATCCACTTACCTGCAGGACTGGGAGACGCGTTTACTTGATTTTGTGGCCAATGAATCGTCTCAGCAATTGGCCGACCAATTGGCGATTCAGCTTGGCCAGATCCAGTCTGCTGCAATTGTCTCGGGGCCGCTCAGTTTGATAACTCTGCTGGTTTTAGCAGGAGCGCTATTCGTTAACCTGGAGCGCGCGTTCCATCGCATTTGGAAAACTCGGCCAGAACCGGCCGGCATTTTTGTCAACTTGGCGCGGATCATTTCTCACCGCTTGCGGGCGTTCATCATGCTGGTGGGCATCATTCTTGTTGTGCTTTTGAATTTTGCCGCAAATATCACGATTGAAATGATCGCTCAGTTCGCCGGCAACTGGATCATATCGGAACGGGTGTGGAGGCTTGCGCATGTCGGCGCTTCGGTTGCGATCAACGCGTTCATGTTTACGGCGGTTTATCAAACCGTGCCTAATGAAAAGGTGTTGTGGCGGCATGCGATTCAGGGCGGATTGTTGACTGCAGCTTCCTGGGAAGCCGGCCGTTTCGTGTTGGCCAGCTTGATCGTCAGCGAACGCTACAATGCATTTGGAGTGGTGGGCGCATTTCTGGCTTTGCTGTTGTGGCTGTTTTACGGAACGATTGTTATTCTGTTTGGCGCAACGTTTGTACGCGTAACCGGCCAATTAGCTCCGGCAAAATAGCCCCGCGCCGTCTGGAAAACGAGAGGTGGCCAGGATCATTAACTGGTCGGCAGTGGAGATCGTGGGTTGACCGCAATGGAAACCGATCTAATAAGCGAACGTCGGGCCAAACATGCTTGAAATTCCCTTAATTGTGTCCAATTTGCTCATCGTGCTGGTTGCCGGGTTTCTGGCCGGCGCGATTTGCAAACGATGGGGCGTTTCGCTGCTGGTTGGCTACCTCATTGTCGGTGCGTTGATTGGAAGCGGTGCGTTGGGTCTGGTGACACAGGAAAACAACGAATTGGAGTTTCTGGCCCGCGCCGGTGCCTTGCTATTGTTGTTTGCCGTAGGGCTCGAGTTTTCGCTGGAAGAACTGGTTCGCATGAGACGTTTCTTTCTGATCGGCGGCGCGGTGCAGATGCTGTTGGTCGCTGGACCGTTAATCCTAACCTGTTTGGCGTTTGGTTTGACATGGAACGCCGCCATTCTCGCTGGATTTGCCGGTGCCTTGAGTTCCACGGTATTGGTTTTCAAGGCACTGACCGAATGGGGACATGTGGCGACGCCCCACGGTCGCCGAGCGATCGGTATTCTACTGTTTCAGGACATCGCGCTAGTTCCACTGATGTTGCTGATCCCACTTCTCACGTTTACCGGCGACACTCCGACCGCGTTATCGTTTGTGATATTGGCGGGAAAATCATTGGTTTTCGTGGCCGCCGTATTGCTAGCCCGCCAAGCGATTCTTCGCTGGTTCGTTTCGATATTAGCTCAATTGCGTTCGGTTGAGTTGGTCGTGTTGTTTGCCCTGAGCGTGCTGGTCGGCACGTGTCTGGGAGCCTATTGGCTCGGGCTTCCCCCGGCGATCGGGGCGCTGGCGGCCGGCATAATGCTCAGCGGAAATCGGCTCAGCAAACAAGTGGATTCCATCGTACTGCCCTTTCGAGAAACTTTTGCAACCGTGTTTTTTGTAACGCTGGGAACGCTTCTCGATCCGATGGTTTTCTTTCACGAGCCGCTGCTGTTGACTGCGGGACTAATTGGAATGCTGGCGCTCAAAACGTTTGCTGCTACGATCGCCCTGCGGATGATTGAATTGCGTTGGCTGGCGGCAGTTGGCATGGGATTGGGCCTGGCCCAGCTCGGCGAATTTTCTTTTCTCATTATTGCTGAAGGAATGGGACAGGGTGTGATCAGTGGTTCCGACTACAGCAGAATGTTGTTTGTTGCCCTGGGAACGCTGATCCTGACACCGCAACTGTTGAAAATCGGTCTGGGATGGACTGGAGGTTTAATGGAAGAGCAAACGGGTTCAGATTACCAAACTGGCGAAGCACCCGTGCATCATGCCATGGTCATCGGAATTGGAACCATTGGTCGACAGATTGCATCGCGATTGGAAATTATGGGCGTCGACGTCTGCCTGGTGGATTTAAGCCCCATTAACCTGCACGCCTACGCCCAACAGGGATTTCACACCGTTGCCGGAGACGCCCGCGACCACGCCGTCCTGCGCAAAGCTCATGTGGAACTTTGTCGCCTGGCGGTGGTTTGCGTTCCCGACGATGAGACCGCCAACCAGATTGTACGTGTCTTGCGGGAACTTAATTCGACCATCGCCGTTTTGGTCCGCTGCCATTATCAACGTAACGTACATCGGGCAAAGAAGGCCGGAGCGATGACCGTTGTCAGCGAAGAAGCGGAAGCCTCGTTGGCGCTGCTGAAACATTGCGAAGAAATTGTCGGGCAGGCCAATGATCCTGCAACCATTCATCGCCGCGATCCAGTGTGACGGTGGTTCTGTTCTCTCGGATATTGAATCCGACTACCGAGTTTCTGTTGTCGCCGCTTCGACTTGTACTAGTCGCGATTCGGACGCGCGTATGCCTTGCCGGCGATCAGAAATACCCGGCCCGTTTTGGGGCCACGGACGCGTGACCAGCCGCCGGTCAATAAGAAATCGATGTGACCGTCCCCGTCGACATCTCCGATGCCCACTGCATCGAATCCAAACGTTTCACCGGGCACCGTGCACGTCCAGGTATCGAGCAGCTGGCCATCGGCGCCATCGTGCAATGTGACGCGGCCCCCGGAACGCGCGCCCCCGGAATTTTGCCATGCGCCAATCACTAAATCGCCGACACCATCTCCATTCACATCGCCCGCCTCGCTCGGCGAAGTACCGAATCCCTCGCGGGTCTGGCTGCCGGTTAGCGTCAACAGACGCTTGCCATCGCGGCCGCTATGGATGGCGACCTTGCCGGCTCCGTGGGCGGCGGTGTTGTCGCTGAAATCCGAGGCATAAACATCAAGCATACCGTCCTGATCAACATCTCCCGGAAACGAAACAAACATCTGACCCAGATTGACGCTGTTGGCATCTCCCTCGATTTCAAAAGCCAGTTTGGCGTTTGCGTTCTTGATGCGGTAAACGAAAACCTTGCCGCACTGGTTGGGACCAGCGTCCTGCGCACCGACGGCCAACATGCCCGAGTCGCTTTGCATGATCGCCGCAGCGGCGCTGCCAAATTTGTCTCCCGCGCGTTGGCCTTCGAGTTGAAACAGCAAGTCACCTGTTTTTCCCGAATAAGCGTAACCAGCTCCGCTCTGCTTATGGTCGCCACTGGCCGAAATTGCCGTGACAAACACGTCGCTGTGTCCGTCGTCGTCAACATCCCCCAATGAGCAAACCTTGTATCCAAACCGATCACCTTTGTCGGCGCTGGAAAATTTGTGAATTTCTTCTCCGGTTTTACCGGAATACACATATGCTGACCCGCCCGCCGGTGCGCCCGCAATCACATCGGGAACTCGATCACCATCCACATCGCCTGCGCCGGCCGCACCATTTCCAAGCCGTTCCCGATGTTCACCATCGACCGCAAAAATTAGCGTGCCCGATTTGCCTGAGTAGACGTAAATTTTTCCGTTACCGCTGTTCAAAGAAGGCGCCGACGTTACGAAATCCAATACGTCATCACCATCGATATCGCCGATCACGCGAGCTACCCATCCAAATTCGCCATCTGCCTTTTCGCCATCCCAGCGATGGATAATTCGAACATCCTCAAGAAACAGCTTTTCGGATTCGGTTTGCGGTTTCGGCGACTGATTTTCTGACCCGGCCTTTTGGGCGATTACTTGGGCGCAAGTAAGCGGGCTAGCGAGTAACAACAATATCAGTGCGGCGGTTGTCATAAGAATCCATATCCTTTGTCGAGTCAGGTTGCCGCCGGGTCCGTGATCTTGTGGCTTCGTACCGGTGGAAGGACCCGCGGAAGAATCGTGCTGAGAAAAATGTTTGGAAACCAAGACGCTTGTTCGCTATAACGGTTGCGCGTTTTCGCACACTTTGGAGGCAGTTGCCACGAATTGTAATGCCCTCGTGGCTGTGGCATACGATTTGCCCGAACCATTGACGTGGCAAAACACACCGGAATCAAGTGACGAGATGGCGCAATTCCCTAACCAACGCGGTTAATTGTCACATGAATGAAAACGCTGATTTCAAAACGTCCACCGCCTTCGCGTTCAATGACTTTTGCGACGAGTTGGGACCGGCGAAAGTCGTTCATATCTACGATCCTGAATTTCAGCTGCGGGGGATGGTGGTGGTGGACAACGTGGCTTGCGGCCCATCCATTGGCGGTGTCCGCATGGCAACGGATGTAACCACCGAGGAAGTGTTCCGATTGGCGCGGGCCATGACGTTGAAGAATGCAGCGGCCGGATTGTCGCACGGAGGTGGCAAGTCCGCCATCCTGGCCGATCCGAAAACATCCGACAAGAAAGAACTGATTCGCGCCTTTGCCAATGCCATTCGCGACTTGACTGAGTATATTCCCGGTCCTGACATGGGCACCGACGAATCGTGTATGGCGTGGATATACGACGAGATTGGTCGGGCCGTCGGATTGCCGCGGGTGTTGGGTGGAATTCCGCTGGACGAAATCGGAGCGACCGGTTTCGGACTGGCGGCGTGCGCCGAAGTGGCCAGCGAATTTTGCGACCTCGAACTAAACGGCGCCGCGGTAGCCATCGAAGGCTTTGGTAACGTCGGTCGTCATGCCGCGCACTTTCTGGCCGAAAAAGGCGCCAGGTTAGTCGCCGCCAGCGATAGCCGAGGCACAATCTACAACGCCGCAGGCATCGATGTTGCCGAGTTGGCGGCCGTTAAGTTAAACGCTGGAAGTGTCACGGAATTCAGCGTCGGCCAAACGTTGACGAATCCGGAGATTTTCGGGCTGCCATGTGACATCCTGATACCCGCCGCGCGACCCGACTGCATTCATTCCGGCAACGCCAAGGAAATCAAGGCTAAACTCATTCTCCAAGGCGCCAACATCCCAGCGACCAGCGACGCCGAACAAATTTTGTACGAACGCGGGGTGTTGAACGTGCCCGACTTTATCTGCAATGCGGGCGGCGTTATTTGTGCCGCAGTGGAATATCACGGTGGCACAGAAAACAATGCCTTTGAGGTAATCCATCAAAAAATCACTCAAAACACGCGCGAGGTACTGTTGCGCAGTCGCGACGACAAAGTGCAACCGCGCCAAGCCGCGGTCGATGTCGCTCGCCAGCGTGTCACGGCAGCCATGGCGTTGCGGGCGGAAAGGTAAAGCGGAGGTTAATCGGCATGAACGCCACGATCGAAACGCCTTTAAAGCCTGTCTCGCTGGCCGACTACCACCGGCTTTGCGACACCTTCCGATTGGAATGCCCAGAGTATTTTAATTTTGGATTTGATGTCGTGGACGGCTGGGCACGCGCGCGGCCTGAACACCCGGCGATGCGCTGGGTCAGCGCCAGCGGTGGAGACCGCACCATCACGTTTGCTCAGTTGGCAAAGCGCTCGAATCAGGTTGCCAATGCGTTTTTAGATCTTGGCTTGAAGCACGGCGACCAGGTGCTTGTGAATCTACCTAACGTCGTTGAATGGTGGGAGACCATGGTCGGTCTGATCAAAGCGGGCATTATAGCGATACCGAGCACAACGTTGTTGACCGAGAAAGATATTGTTTATCGCATGAAGGCGGCGGAAATTGACGCGGTAGTAACGGATGCGGCTGGAACCGAAAAAGTAGATCACATTTGCCGTGAGAGTCCGGAACTGCTGTTCAAAATAATTGTGGGCAGCGAGCTACGAAACGGATGGCGGGTCTATGAGCACCTGGTCAACGAAGCCTCAAGCCGGCCGCAGCGACAGCGAACAAAAAGTGATCAGCCGGCGTTAATTTATTTTACTTCGGGGACCACGGGCCATCCCAAGATGGTCCTGCACAACCACGCCAGTTACGGAATTGGCCACCAAATTACGGCTCGATTTTGGCTGGGTCTCGAGCCGGACGACCTGCATTGGAACCTGTCCGACACCGGGTGGGCCAAGACGGCGTATTCAGGTTTGTTTGCGCCCTGGATCGCGGGGTCGACGTTGTTCGTACATCATCACCCTGGGAAATTCGACCCGCACGATGTCCTTCGATGTTTGACCGATTACCCGATTAATAGCCTGTGCGCGCCGCCGACGGTTTACCGCATGTTGGTCCAGCAGGATTTGTCGCAGTTTTCAGCACCGGCACTGCGCCGCTGCATGGCGGCAGGCGAACCGTTGAACGTGAGTGTGCTGAATAAATGGCATGACGCGACCGGCCTGATGATTCGAGAAGGTTACGGTCAGACCGAGACGGTGATTCTTTGTGCGAGCATTCCGAATCTCGAGGTGAAGCCCGGGTCGATGGGGCTGCCACCGCCTGGACTCGACGTGGCCGTCATTGATCAGGACGGCAACCGACTGCCACCCGGCCAGCCGGGTGAGATCGCGGTGCGCGTTGAACCGGAACGACCGATCGGCTTGTTCGATTGTTATTGGCACAATCCAGATGCGACGGCCGGCTGTTATCGACACGGCTGGTATTTGACGGGCGATTGCGCCTCCACCGACGACGATGGCTATTTCTGGTTTGTTGCCCGAGCGGATGACATTATTACTAGTGCCGCGTATCGCATCGGTCCCTTCGAAGTTGAAAATGCTCTCATGGAGCATCCGGCCGTGGCCGAAGTTGCCGTGGTTGGCAAGCCCGACCCGGAACGAACGGAAATCGTCAAAGCCTTTGTCGTTCTGGCCAAGGGCTACCAGGCAAGTGATGAACTGATACGTGAGCTTCAGGAGCACACGAAAAGGGTGACCGCACCCTACAAATACCCGCGGGAAATCGAGTTCATGAACGAACTTCCTAAAACTCCCAGCGGTAAAATTCGCCGCGTCGAATTGCGAAAGCGATCGTGACACATCTCGTTTGGCAACTCACGCTTGCTCATTGCCATCCAATCGTTCACTTGAATGATGATGGCAACGATAGCTCGAAAGCCCAGTCATCATGCCGAAACTAAAACGGACATTGGGTCTCGTCGAATGCACTTTGATGGGCGTCGGCGTGATGCTGGGCGCCGGGATTTACGCGCTGGTTGGACAAGCGGCCTTGCGGGCCGGAAACGCCGTTTGGCTGTCCTTCCTGCTTGCCAGTCTGGTTGCCGGTTGCACTGGATTGAGTTATGCCGAACTCAGTTCTTTTATCCCCAGGGCGGGTGGCGAATATTATTACGCCGGTCGCGCTTTGGGAAATCTTGTGGCGTTTCTCGTGTCTTGGTTGCTGGTGATCGGCATCGCGATCGGCGCCGCGGCGGTGGCGCTGGGATTTGCCGGATACTTCAACGGCCTGACAGGAGTGGATCCGGTCTGGTCCGCTTGTTTGCTGGCGGCGGCCGCCACGGGGTTGTTGATCTACGGCATTCAACAATCGGCTTGGGTAGCCGGAGTCTGCACGGTGTTGGAGTTGATTGGGTTGGCAGTGGTGATCGCGGTTGGTTTGCCCGAATTCGGCACGGTCGACTATTTTGCGACGGCCTCGACTGGCATCACTGGAATCGTGTCGGCCGGGGCCCTGGTCTTTTTTGCTTACATTGGTTTTGAGGAGATCGTGCAATTAGCAGAAGAAACGCGCAACGCAACACGAAACATTCCTCGCGCGGTATTGCTGTCCATCGCCATCACCACCGTTCTTTATGTGCTGGTTGCCGTTTGCGCCGTTTCCGTCGTCGATTGGCAACAATTGGGCGAGTCCGAATCGCCCCTGGCAGATGTTGCCGCGGTTGCGCTGGGGCAGCGGGCCTTTTTGGCTTTATCTGTTATTGCTTTGTTCTCGACCGGCAACACGGTTTTGATCCTGATCATGTCCGCCGCGCGATTGCTGTACGGAATGGCAGAGGACGGCAGGATGCCGCATGGTCTGGCAGCGATTCATCGATCTCGGCACAGCCCGTACATGGCAACGCTTGCCGTCGCCAGCGTGTCGGTGATCATGATTGTCAGCCTTAAACAAATCGCCATCGTTGCCGACTTGACGAATTTCACGTTGCTGGCTGCCTTTGCGATCATCAATGTGACCGTTGTTGTCTTGCGATTTAGAGAGCCCGATACCGACCGGCCGTTTCGAATCCGTGGGAATCTTGGCCGGCTGCCATTGATTCCAGTGTTTGGTGTGCTGACGTCTCTGTTCATGCTGTTGTATGTCGAGATGACGGCGATTGCGATTGGTCTCAGTTTGGCGTTGATTGGGCTGGTAATCTATTTCATTCCCTTTCGCAGGCGAGGCAATGATAATCAACCGGGCTGATTGCTTGTCAAGAAACAGCGACGTATTCAGCCTGCCGGCGGCATCGCACGGTCAGTGTTAGTGCAACCGCACAAAAAAAGCCCTTCGAACTGGAAAAGTTCAAAGGGCTGGTAATGAGTACTGGAATCGGGCTATTGAGTAAAATCACCGGCGCGAATGATTACCAGTTTTTTAGGGTCAATGTGCCGCTTGAAGGCAGCGTGGATTTCGGCCGCGGTCAGCTCGGCGATGCGTTGTTCGCGCTGGCGGGCAAACTCAAACGTGCGCTCCAAATGCAGGTTGTTGACCATTTGACCGGCAATCGACCCATCGTTGGACCGAGAGACTTTTTGCCGTTCCAGCCAGGCTGTTTGGGCGTCGGCCACTTCCTGTTCGGTGGGCCCATCGCTGAGGAATCGCGTCAGTTCTTCCATGGCTGCCGTTTCCACGGCATCCATGTTCACCGGATTGGTAATGGCACTGATGGTGAATTGTGCGTCGTTTCCCTTGCTGGGAATGGACATCGAAGACGTTGCACCATACGACAATCCTTCCTTTTGCCGGATGCGATTGCCGATTCGCGACGACAAAGTGCTTCCGCCAAAAATAAAATTACCCAGTAGCAAGGCTTCCGCATCGGAATCGGTTTCGTTTAAGTCAAACGACAGCCCGGCGGTAAACACCGCGTTAGCTTTGTCGGGCGTATTGATGATCTCTTTTTTGCCGATGAGTTGCGTGTTTACTTCGCGGTCAATGGAACGAAACTCAATTTCCGAGTTCCAGTCCCTGAAGATGTCGGTGATGGCATTGAGCGCCTCAGCCGGTTCGAATTCGCCGACAATGGCGATCTCTCCGACGGCGGCGGAAAGCTGCTGCTGATAAATCTGCTTAATATCATCCAGCGACAGGTTCTCAATCTGCTGGATGGATTCTTCCGTTGTGGGAACGTATCGCGGATCGCCCTTGGGGTATTTGGACAGCGCGCGGGATATTTCGGTGCGGGCCAGCAATTGAGGCTCGTCCTGGAATCGTTTTAACATTCCGGCCATTTGCATTTTCATTTGTTCGAAGTCTTTTTCTGGAAAAGCCGGCTTTCTCAAAATCTCGCCCAACAATTGAATGGCGGGGACCAGTGAGCTGCGTTTGGCCTCGATGGAAAAACTAAGCGCACCGGTCGTGCCACCGCGCATCCCGCCACCACGGCGGCCAAATCCGCGTCGGCCGCCGCTGCCCGGCGAAATGCGGACGCCGAGATCAGCCATTTTGGCCTGCAATGCCTGGCGATCCATCGTTTCGGTGCCGGCCATTAACATGCTCGGTACCATGCGTGCCGCAGTGGTTTGATCTTGCAATGATTGCTCGTTGCCATACCGCAGGGTAACCGTCATGTTGACTGTTTCTCCGCGATTTTTCTTTTCCAGCAAAGCGACTTTTAACCCGCCCATTTCGATGGGGCGAATTCGCGCGTCCAGATTTTCAGGTGACGGATCAAAGGCTTCGCCAGATTCAATCGCGGCACCTCCTTTGTAATCGGTAACCAGGTCGGCTAGCGATTCCACCACCGGAATTTCGGCGCGTTTCGGTTCGTCGGTTGGAATAAACACGCCCACCGTACGGTTGTATGTGGGAAAATAAGTTGCAGCGACGCGTTTGACGTCTTCCGCCGTTACCTCTTGCACGCGATCCCGCTGGATGAACAGCAGCCGCCAATCGCCGAGCGAAGCCGCACCACTGAGGGCTTGCGCCATGCGGCCGGCGTCGACCATCAAATTCTCTGACGAGCGTTGGGCCCGCATCTTGGCGCGGGCGATGGCGTCGGCACTGAATGATACTTTACCAATGTCATCCATCGTTTTCAGTAATACCGACCGCGCCTGATCGAGGTTTCCTTCGCTGGGTTGCACCGAAACCATGAACAGGCCGGGGTCGTGCGCGCTGTCCGCCCGCGCGGTGACGCTGGTGGCCAACTTGGTTTCAATCAGTTTCTGCTCCAGCAAACCGACTTTGTCTTCCGAGATAACGCTGGCAAGTATGTTGAGCGGTGCCCAATCTTCGTGCGCGGCGGCCGGCATGTGATAAGCCGCGGCGATGGAACCGATTTGACCGACGCGCCGCAACTCAACGTAACGCTCACCGTCTTGTGGCGGTTCGATGGTGTAAGTGGGTTTCAATTCGCGCTCCGGTTTAGGGATCGATCCCAGGTACTTGTTGACCAACTCAACCGCTTTGTTTTCGTCAAACCGGCCGGTAATAATCAGCACGACATTGTCGGGTTGGTAGTACTTGCGATAAAACGCCTGCAAATTGTCGATGGGCACGCGTTCGATATCGGAGCGATTGCCGATCGTGGTCTTGCCGTAGTTATGCCACTCAAAAGCGGCCGCCATGACGCGTCGCGACAAGACGCCTTGCGGACTGTTTTCGCCGCGTTCAAATTCATTGCGCACGACCGTAAATTCGGACACCAGGTCTTCGTAACGGACATGACTGTTCACGAGGCGATCCGATTCGAGATGGATCGCAAATTCAAGGTTTTCATCAGTGGCCGGCAACGTTTCAAAATAGTTGGTCCGGTCGCGATTAGTGGTTCCATTGAAACTGGCCCCGTGATCGCGCAGCGCGGTGGGGACGTCTTCGAACGTCGGCGTGCCTTTAAAGACCATGTGTTCCAAAAGGTGTGCCATCCCGGCCTCGCCGTATCCTTCGTGTCGCGAACCGACCAATACCGTCATGTTGACGGTAATCGTTGGTTTGGAGGCTTCGGGGAACAACAAGACGCGGGCGCCGTTGGCCAAGCGATATTCGCTAACTCCCTCAACCGTGGCGACTTTGCGAGGCGCGGTTTCCTGTGCCGCGGCCAAAAGCGGCATCAACAACATTGCTGTGAAAAGGATCATGCGAGACATCGATAACTCCAAAAAATAAGCGGCTTTCCCACCTCACAGGAGCAAATTGTACTGGTCCCAGCCCGTGTGGTCAGCGGGCCTGCCGGACCAACGCACCGGGAATAAAACCTGCCAGCCTGGGCCGGGTGTCGCCAATTCTGGCGTTCGCGTCGCATTCGTTTGCCTGGGCGGACCTGGCCAGAGATCAAGTCGTCAAACTGAGTTGTCGTCGAGCCCGTTGTCGATAAGAATACGCGCTCGCATTCGTGATTATCGCAAAGCTGAAATCATTATGCCTATTGTCGAGCGCGATCCCTGGCGCATGCAGTATTTTGAGCATGTTGCCTGTCCGCCAGATGTTTTCATCCCCACCGAAGACGGCGACGCCTATTCCCTGTATCGCCAACACCGCTGGGTTTACAACAAGCTGACGCTCGCCGAAAGTCAGGGATTCACGTGCGGTTTGCACGGAATGCCGCCGCCGACTTACCCGGTCTTCAGCAAACCGGTGTACAACATGCGCGGCATGGGGACCGGCAGTCGGGTGTTGCGCACTCAAAAGGAATACGAACGGTATCAGCGGCCGGGCCATTATTGGATGCCATTGCTTGAGGGCGAGCACGTGAGCACGGATGTAGCGGTGGTCAATGGTCAACCGCAATGGTGGCGGCATGTATTAGGCAAGGCCATCGGGGATGGTAAATTTGACTATTGGACTGTGTTGGCCGCGTCGCGCCCAAACGTGGAATCGTATTGCGGCGACTGGTTGCGTGCGCATCTGTCCGACTATACAGGCATCGTCAACTTGGAAACCATTGGCGGACAGATCATTGAAGTGCATTTGCGTTTCGCCGATCAATGGCCCGACCTGTACGGCGCCGGCTGGGTCGATGCGCTGGTGCGATTGTATGTCGATCGAGTCTGGGAATTTGACGACTCCGAACGCCGCGAAGGTTACAGTGTCGTGTTGTTTGGTGCGCACGGCGTGCAATACCGGCATCCGGACGCTGATTTGGTTCAAGGGCTATTGTCCCAGCCGGATATATCCAGCGTGCAAATCACTTTTTATGAAGACAAGCCGCCGGCGGTGCATGCCATGCCGCCGGGTGGATTTCGTTTGGCCATCATCAATTGTTGGGATCTGTCTGCCGGGCTGGCTGCCCGCGAGAAATTGGCACTTTCTTTCTGGACTGCTCAGTCTTTGATCGGCCGGCGTCGACGCGGCGAAGCAAGCAAACAGTAAAGGAGCGCACGTGTCGGATGCCAGTTCGGGAATAAGGGTGCGACATGATCTTCCGCATCAGATCGAGGAGATTGAAAACGTATTCATTTCGATGAGCGATGGCTGTCGCATTGCGGCCCGCATTTGGCTGCCGGCGGCGGCCCGCCGGGATCCCGTACCGGCGATTCTGGAATACATTCCATATCGCAAGCGCGATTTTATGCGTGCCCGCGACGAGCCGATCCATCGCTATTTCGCCGGGCACGGGTATGCGGCGATTCGCGTGGATCTGCGCGGTTCGGGAGATTCCGCAGGCATTTTGCCCGACGAGTATTCGCCGCAGGAACATCAGGATGCTCTAGAAATTATCGAGTGGCTGGCCGAGCAGCCATGGTGCGATGGAAATGTGGGGATGATGGGCATTTCCTGGGGCGGGTTCAATGCGCTGCAGGTGGCGGCACTGCGTCCACGCCAGCTGAAGGCCATCATTACGTTGTGCTCGACCGACGACCGCTATGCCGATGACGCCCATTATATGGGTGGCTGTTTGCTGAACGAGAATTTGCAGTGGGGCGCCATTCTGATGACGTACTCCGCGCTGCCTCCGGACCCGGCAATCGTCGGCGGGCGGTGGCGGGAAATGTGGCGGGAACGATTGGAAAACGCCGTGGCCTTTCCTGAGTTATGGATGCAACATCCCTGGCGCGACGATTATTGGCGTCACGGTTCGGTGTGCGAAGATTACGCCGCCATCACTTGTCCCGTGTACGCCATCGGCGGTTGGGCTGATGGGTACAGCAATGCGGTACTTCGTTTGGCCAAACATCTGACTTGCCCCCGCAAAGCGTTAATCGGGCCATGGGCTCACGTGTTCCCGCAAACGGGCATTCCCGGCCCGGCCATCGGGTTCTTGCAGGAGGCGATTCGATGGTGGGACCAGTGGCTGCGGCAACGCGAAACCGGCATCATGGACGAGCCGTTGTTGCGAGTCTGGATGCAAGACAGCGTGCCGCCACAGCCACAGTACGAGATTCGGCCGGGTCGATGGGTGGCTGAACGGTCTTGGCCATCCAACCGGATCGAACACAAAACGTGGCATTTCGATCGGCAAGGATTGCAGACCTTCCCGGGACCGGACGAAGCGCTGTCGTTCACGTCAACGCAATCCACGGGGATGGTTGCCGGTGAGTGGTGCGCCTTTGGCGCCGACGGCGAGATGCCTTTGGGACAGCGACTGGACGACGGTCGTTCGCTGACATTCGATAGCCAACCTTTGCCGCAGCGACTGGAAATTCTTGGCGCGCCAACGGTCCAGCTGGAATTGGAAGCTGATGGGCCGGTCGCCATTTTAGCAGTTCGCCTAAACGAAATTGCGCCGGACGGTGCGTCAGCGCGGGTTACGTACGGCTTGTTGAATCTTTGCCATCGCCATGGTCACGCGCAACCGGAGCCGCTGATTCCCGGTAAGCGGTATCGAGTCCAGGTTCAGCTGAACGACATCGCACACGCGTTTCCCGCCGGGTATCGATTGCGAGTCGCCATCTCAAATTGTTATTGGCCCCTGGTCTGGCCGCCTCCCCAGGAAATGCGCATCACGGTCCATACCGGTTCCAGCAGCCTGCAGCTGCCGGTGCGACCGCCGGACCCGGCTGATGCGCAGCTTGTCCCATTCCAACCTCCCGAATCGGCGGCCGGTCCGGCCCAGAGGCTGATGCGACCGTTGCCACTTCGTCGCACCGTTGAATTGGATTTGCCAACGGGCGAGTTTTTGTACACGCTGCGCAGCGACGGCGGCGAATTCGGGGGACACGAATTAGCGCGGCTGGAAGATATCGAAATGGACCTGGCTTACACGTTCGTCAAGCGGCATCGAATCGCCGAGGGAGAGCCGCTGTCGGCAAGGACCGACATCGAACAGACCGTTCGCATGCAACGCGAAGACTGGTCAGTGAAAATTGAGTCGCGAGCTAATTTATCATCCTTAGCGGACGCGCTGCATTTTACGGCCGAGTTGACCGCAGTGGAGAATGACCAGTTGTTCTTGACGCGAACGTGGGACGTGAAGATACCCCGCAGGCTGTTTTGAAACGCCGTCAGCCGGACGCCAGCCGAGCGCGGGCCGCACTGAGAATCATCTGGAACACCTGCGAATACGGTTTTCCCGCAAAGCTGACCATAAAAGCCAATTTGGCTTCGGGGTCCCAGGCCGGATTTGGATTGACCTCCATTAAAGCAATCTTACCATCGGCGCGAGCTCGCCAATCGAAGCGAGCATAATCCTGGCATTGCAAACGCTCAAACAATTGCCCGGCGTCTCGACGCATTTGCTGTTCCAATTCCGGTGCCAGTGCTGCGGGTACGATCTTGGCGCCGCGCCAATAAGCAGATTCTGGATCGGTTTTCGATTCGTAACCAAGTATTGGCGGCAGATCCGCGGGCAACTGGCTGTAATCGACGGCCAACGGTGGCAACGTGGCAAACCCGTTGCCGGGATTTCCGATCAGTGCCATACCGTATTCGGGACCGGGCAAATATTCCTGCACTAGAACGTCGCAATTTGGCAACGTCCGCCGTAATCGTTCCACGTATGACTTTGCGTCCGCCGCGTCATGGACGACGGAGTCGCGCGTGATCCCGACACTGCCGTCGGCTCGATTGGGTTTAATCAGAGCGGGGAACTCGAATTGATCAATTGCCGGCAAGTTTTGATCGTGGGGAACAAACCACTCGCGAGGAGTCACGATCCCCAACGAATCGGCGGCCAAGCGCACCAGGTTTTTGTCGTAGCACAGTACCATGCAAGCGGGCGTGGCGCCGCTGTAGGGAATGCTCAACAGCTCCAAAAGCGCGGGGATATGTAACTCGTGATTCGCCACGTTGCGAAAACCGGTGTCGCACAGATTGAGCACGAAATCCGGCGGGTCGGATAACATTTGCTGCAAGAAGTGGCTGTGGTCGCTGAGGAATTCGAAATCATAGTCGACCAAACTTTGCAGCGCCTCGCGCATGGCTTGATGATATTGAAGGTCCAAATCGCCATAGCTGTTGCCTGGCTTGGTCGCATCCGGCAGATGATGATCGCCGGTCAACACGCAAATGCGTCGAAAGCGAGTTGAGGTTGAAGTCATCATGTGGCCGACGTCGTTAACGCTGGCGGCGAGGAAATTCGCGGGGGTAATCGGCTAGTATCGGCCGGCATGCGAATCGCATCGCTAGCAAGTTCGCTCTTTGCGCGCCCCGCCAACTGTGGCAAACTTTCCGCTTCGCGCAGTTTACGGAGGTCAATGTACAGCGATGCGAAATTTTCTGATAGGTATTCATTTGATCATCGCCCTGGCTTGTGGGTTAGCGGTCGCGGCGGCGACGGCCCAGGAAACGGGCGACAAGTCCTCTGCCAAGTCCTCTGCCAACAAGGCACAGCAGGACGACCAGCAACCGGCGACCGAAAAACAACAGGAGCCGCCGTCCGCTGACCAATCGTTGAAAGACAAACTTGGCACGCCCCGCCGTGCCGTATCGACGTTTTTGAACGCGGTTTCGGCGAACAACCTGAATGACGCCGCCATTTGCCTGGATTTCTCCCAGCTCCCTGTGACGGAGGAAGCTCGTCGCGTGCTGGAACGCGAATACGCGGTCAAGCTGAAGGGCGTACTCGACAAGATTGCTCTGATCCAACTGGAAAAAATCCCGGACCAGGAGGATTATCAGCAACCCCACCCGGTCTTTACAGGCCATGAAATCGATGGCGATGCGCGCGCCGACGCCGGTTTGATCGTGTTGTCGCGCAGCCCGGACGGCCTGTGGCGGTTCAGTCCAGACACCGTGGCGGCCATTGAAGATTTGCATCAGCGGTGGCTTGATCGCAAAACCGTGCTGGGATTATTTGTACCGGACGTGGAACCGCCGACCATTTCGATGTGGCTGGAAAAGCAATTTCCGGAAAACCTCCGCCAAACCGTGTTCTTGTTGCCGACCTACAAATGGATTTGCATTCTTGGCGTGTTCGTTTTGGGACTCCTGGCCGACTTTCTGACGCAATGGCTGTTGCGATTTTTGACCAGCGGTTGGTTCTATTTGACCCGCAACGAGCCGGCGCCGTCGCAGCGCGGAGTTTGGCGGCCGGTCGGGTTGTTGATGCAAGGTGTGGTTTGGTACGTCGGAACATCGCAAATCGGATTACCGCCAACGGCGCTGTCCATTCTGTTGTTCGCGTTAAGAATTTTTGCGGTGGTTGCTGCCGTCTGGCTGGCGTTCCGTCTAATTGACTTTTTGGCGGCGGTTGTTCGGCGCCGCACCCAGCGGACGGAAACGCGATACGACGACCTGCTGGTTCCACTGGTTTCGCAGACGCTAAAGTTTATTGCCATTGGCATCGGCCTGTTTATATGCGGCCGCGCATTTGGACTCGACTGGTTATCAACGGTGATGGCTGGCCTGCTGGCGGTGGGCGGCATGGCATTGGCGTTTGCATCGCAAGATGCCGTCAGCAATTTGTTTGGGACGCTGACGGTGTTGTTGGATCGACCGTTTAAGGTTGGCGACTGGATCGTTGCCAGCGACGTCGAGGGCACCGTCGAAGCGGTCGGGTTTCGCAGCACGCGGCTGCGCACGTTTTACAATTCCGTTATCACGTTGCCCAACAGCAAGCTGACGACGGCCGAGGTCGACAACATGGGGCGGCGGCAATTTCGCCGGATCAAGACTAATTTGGGCGTGCAATACGACACGACGCCTGAACAGATCGAAGCGTTCTGCGAAGGCATCCGCGAACTGATCCGCCGCCACCCGTATACGCGAAAAGACGCTTACCACGTTTATTTGAACGACTTCAGCGGCAGTTCGATCGATATATTGCTGTACTGCTTTCTCAGCTGTCCCGACTGGTCGATCGAATTGCGCGAGCGGCATCGATTACTGTTGGATATCGTGCGATTGGCCAAACGGCTGAACGTGTCGTTTGCATTTCCAACCCGGACAGTGCACCTGTATCAGGAACAGCACCCGCCGGCCGCCGCAACCCTCCCCGAGCCTCTATACGCCGGGCAGCGCGAAGCGGCTGACATTGCCGGCCCACTACTTACCGGAAAAGCTCGGCCTGGTCCGGTTGCTTACGAAGGTCCGTCGGACACCCGTTAAACTTGGACGATGCCACGAAAAACTGAGATGGCTCCGCCTGCCCACCCAATGTTGCCGCGGAAATGTGTGGCACAAATCGTGTGGCACCATTCGTGTGGCAAAATGGGTGAGGGTCATGTCGGAATACGAGCATAGCCACTACCTGAGATTTCCAGGTTGTTTTAGTGTCTCCGCATACTGTTCGTTCAGTTTAGCCAGGTGAGCCTCGGGTTCCTTCTGAATTTTGTCGACGCACGGTGGGCAGCAAACAAAAATCTTGCGACCGTCGACAACCGTTGATTCCATGGTGGCGTCGACCGGCTTGCCCATCACGGGGCAGATTCGCTGCGCTTGCGCGAGATTGTTTTGAATGGTCTGCCAATGCGCCGCACTGATTTGCTTGCCCAAACATTCTTCGCAACACAGAAAGGCGTGTTCTGCTGCGCCGACCTGGACTTTGACCGGTTCACCCATTGTGCCGAGTTTGTGGCCCGATACCGGGCAAATTCCTTGAGCGGCGATTTGCAATTGATCACCTTGGGCGAGCAAGGCTTTTCTCAGGAAACTTGCATACTGCGAGTGCACCTTGGTCAGGTTCGTTTTCGGGTCCGCCTGAATTTTTTCAATGCAGGGCGGGCAGCAGACAAACACTTGTTGGCCATCGACCACCGTAACGTTTGATTGCGCCGTTACCGGGTTGCCCATGATCGGACAAATGCCCTGAGCTTTGGCCATGTTTTCCTGAATGGTCGACCAATGTTCGGGATCGATTGGTTTGCCGACGCAATGGTCGCAGCACAGAAATGCATGCTGCTGGCCAATCTGGACTTTTACGGGCTCACCCATGGAACCAAGTTCGGCACCCATCACCGGGCATATCTTCTGTACGGCGATTTGTAGTCGATCCGCGTCGGTGAGCCGGCTTCTTGCCTGGTCCAACTGTTGATGCTGGGCAAATAAAGTGGTTGATGCCAGGCACGATATTAAAAGCGAAATAGCTGAAAGTTTCATTTAAGATTCCCTATTAATCCTTTGGTACGTAAAAAGCGAATCCAATTCCATTCAAATACGCATGTGAATCCTTTCATTTGTTATCGAAGAACATATCGGCAGTTAGGCGGCCGGTTCGTGGATGCGAACCGGATCGAACCGGGCATCCGGTAATCCTGCGTTCCATTTGAATTCCATGTACCCGCAATACACTACGGGCACCACGAACAGGGTCACCAGTTCCACGACCATACCACCAAATACGGGAATGGCCATGGCGCGAGCCACATCGGCTCCCCGGCCGGTCGCGATGAGCACGGGCATCAATGCAATCACGGTCGTGAAGGTGGTCATCAAACAAGGGCGAATGCGTTTTAAGCCCGCTTGTACCGTGGCGTCGCGAATGTCTTGAATGCTGCTAAGTCGCCGATCCTTCAGTACCTGAGACAAATATGTGGCGATCACAACCCCGTCATCGATGGCGATGCCGAACAAGGCAATAAACCCGACCCAAACCGCCGTGTTCAGTTCAACTCCGGCAATCGCCAGCGCGATCATTCCTCCGCCAAAGGCAACTGGGATACCAGTGAAAATGGCGAGCGTGATCGATAGGTTGCGGAATTGCAAATAGATGATGAAGATGTTCAAAAGCAACACAAGCGGGATGATGATCATCAGCCGCCGATTAGCTTCGATTTGATTTTGAAACGAACCGACCGGTACAAATTCGAAACTGTCATTTTTTGGGAACTCAAGACCGCCGGCTTGGCCTAACTCGGCCCGTTTTCGAGCCTTCGTTAAGAACGCCATCACCGAGTCAACTGTTTCCAGCGGACCAAATCCGGGGGCCGGCGAAAACGCAATATGGGCAACCAGCCGGGCATCTTCGCTATTTACCATAGCGGGCCCCCAGTTGGTTTTGATGGTGGCCAGGTTCTCCAAGGCAACAATGTTGCCCGTATTGGTGACGACGGGAATTTTGGGCAAATCATCGACGTTTTCGCGCAGATCGCGGCGGTAGCGAACCTGGATGGGAAACCGTTGGCGGCCCTCCACGGTTGTTGTCGCATTCATTCCGCCCAGCGCTGCTTCGATCACTTGATTGACTTGTTTCACGGTCATGCCATAGCGGGCGGACGCTTGGCGATCGACTTCGAACTCGTAGTAAGGTTTGCCGAGAACGATATCCGGGCTGACGGTGCCGGCGTTGACCATCGGATGTTGTTTCAATTGTTGGGCGATCGCCTCGGCGGCCTTGGACAGACCCGGCAGCGTCCCGCCGTAAACGCGAATCGCCATCGATGCTTTAATACCGCTTTGCAGCATCACCACCCGGCCCTCGATCGGCTGCAACTCATCCGCCATGGTGATGCCGGGCAGCGTGGCGACATCATTGATCTCTTCCCAGATCTTGTGTTCGGTCATGCCGGGGCGCCATTGATCGCGAGGTTTGAGCATGACATAGGTTTCAATCATGGCTGCCGGAGCCGGATCCAATGCCGATTCGACCCGGCCGATTTTTCCCAGCACGTCTTGGACTTCGGGGATCTCGAGTATCATCGCGTCTTGCGTTTGCAGCACCTGCATGGCTTGTGAAAAACTCGCCGCCGGATAAAGGCTGGGCATGTAAAACCACGAGCCCTCGTCCAGCGCGATCCAGTCGTCTGTGGTCAGTCCCCGTAAATTGTGTTTGAGATCAACGTACTCTTGGGATTTGTTTAAATCGGCACCGACCCATTTAGCCGCTTGCTCCAGCGGATAGAGAACTTTTGGCAAGCCAATCCAAGCGCCCAATCCCAGCACAACGATGGCCACTGGCACAATTAAGAACGCATTCTTGTGCCGCAAAAACAATCGAAGCGTGGGTTCATAGACAAAATTCACTACTCGCGAAATTGGATTTTCCTCCACGGGCCGCACCCGCTCGCGAAGTAACAGGTAAGTGGCCAACGCGCCGGACGCCGCGATCACGGCGGCGGTGACGTTTGCCGCCAAACCCAAAATGTGTTCAAGCGAGTCGCTCCAAACAAAAAAGGCCAGCAACCCGCTTAACACACCAACGCTCAGTGCGGCGACCAGGCACGTTGCCTGGCGGCGCTGCGAACTGGTCAGGAATATCCGCGACAACACCGGTACAAACATGACCGCGACAATCAGGCTGGCCACCAGCGCGTAAGTTTTCGTCCAAGCCAGCGGCGCAAACAGCCGATATTCGCGCCCGGTCAGAAAAAAGACGGGCAAAAAACTGATCACCGTCGTGCTAACGGCCGTGATCACCGCGGGCGCGACTTCGCCGGCCGCTTGGCTAATGGCCGATATCCGCGCAGCCGCGCCACCCGGTTTGCCTCGCGCCTCCCAATCCGCCAAATGGCGGTAAATGTTTTCCGAGATAATGATGGCCATGTCGACCATCGTGCCAATCGCGATAGCGATGCCGGCCAACGACATGATGTTCGCGTCAACGCCAAACACATTCATCGCAATAAAGGCCATCAGTACGGCCAAAGGCAACGTGACGGCCACGGCGATGCTCGACCGAATGTGGAGCAAAAACAACACGACGACCACGATCGTTATCAGGATCTGTTGTGACAAGGCTGTGGTGAGCGTTGCAACTGTTTCATCGACGAGTTGCGTGCGATCATAAATGCCACGGATCTTGATACCCCCGAGTTCGTTTTCCAGCGAGGCAATCTTGTCTTTCACCCGATGAATCACGTCCCGAGGGTTCTCACCAAACCGCATTACCACGACGCCACCCACGGCTTCTCGGCCATTCCAATCCAGTGCGCCGCGACGAAATGCTGGTCCCACTTGCACGGTGGCCACGTCGCGAATCTGGATCGGAATCGTTTCGCGCGTCGTGATTACCGTTTGTTCAATTTGTTCGATGGTTTCCTGCGGAGTCTTGTTGGCGCCGATAAATCCAATACCGCGCACGAGAAATTCCATGCCACCGGTTTCCACCGTCTTGGCCCCGACATCAATGTTGGAATCGCGCACCGACTGGATGACTTTTTCCAACGTCAAGTTGTGATATCGCAAGCGATCCGGATCGACGTCGATCTGATACTGGCGGACATAGCCGCCGATCGAAGCCACTTCAGCGACACCCTGCACCGACTGCAGCGCGTACTTGATGACGAAATCCTGCTTGCTCCGCAAATCGGCCAGGTTCATGCCATCCGGCGGTTCCAGCACGTAATAAAAAATTTGCCCAAGAGCGGTGGCATCGGGCGCCAGAACGGGAGTAATGCCTTCGGGCATTTGCTGGGTAATCGTCACCAGTTGTTCCGCCACGCGCGACCGCGCCCAGTAAAAATCCACGCTGTCGGCAAAGGTCACCTGGACAAAGCTGAATCCAAACATGCTTTTGCCGCGGACACTCTCGGCGCCGGCAACTGACTGGAGCGCGACCGACAACGGATAGGTAATCTGGTCTTCGATGTCCCGGGGACTACGGCCCGGCCACTCGGTCAAAACGATGACCTGGTTTTCGCTTACGTTCGGAATTGCATCGAGAGGAACCTGGTAAAACGATTGCCAGCCAAACCAGACGATGGCGGCGATGGCGACCAGAACCACCAGCCGTTCGCGGACAAAGAATTCCACTAACTTTTGGATCATCTAGGCGCCTCCCTTGCCAGCGGATTTCGGAGGCTGTTTCGGCAATTCCATTTTCGGCAATTCCATTTTGGGCAATTCCATTTTGGGCAATTCCATTTGAGGCAATTCGTTATCGGAGGATGGGTCCGCTGTGGAATCGGCGCCGGAATTGGAGGGCGGGTTGCCCGGTCCGCCGGACAGTTTTTCAAGATACTTCTGAGGATCCTTGAGCAAGTTAGCGCGACAGCCTTCGCAACAGATGAAAACTGACGTGCCTTCGACATCAACTTTTACCGGCGTTCCCATGGAACCGAGTGGAACGCCGGCGATCGGGCACACGCGTTGGACTTCGGCCAACTGGCGGTCCTCATCGGACAGTTGCGACAGTGCCTGGGCCATTGCCGGCGACGGTTGTTGTTCAGCCGCCGCAACCCGTTCGAGAACGGCAAGGTATTTTTGCGGATCGTCACGCAGCCGTCCTTCACACCCCTGGCAACAGATCCAGATTTCCTGGCCAGCGACGTCAATCGCCAACGGTGTTCCCATCGAGCCCAGTGCCAATTCGGTTACGGGACAGATGTTCTGCTGGACCACCGCGTGGCGTTGGGCATCGGTTAACTCGGCTAAGGCAGACGTTAACTCGACCGACGTGGACAATTCGTGTTCATCTGTTTTTCTTTGTGCCTTTTCCGGGTCGATCAACGATGGTTTTCCGGACATGTTGAATTGCGAGTCCACCAAAAACGCGGCCGACGCGGCGACCATTTCTCCCGCCGCCAGGCCCTTGCCAACGGCCACCTGGTCTCCGACGATGCGGTCCAGTTCGACGTTTCGAAATTCGAATCGACCTGGCTCCGTTTCCACATAGACGACGCTTTCCTGACCCGCCATCAACACGGCGCTGCGGGGAATCACCACCTCCGATTTGCGTGCAACCGGCACCGAAACAAATCCAAACTCCGACGCGGGTACCAGATCCATCCCGCATTCCGTGCATGGTCCCGGTTCATCGCTGATCACTTGCGGGTGCCGCGGGCTGATCCATTTTCCTGCCAGTTCGGGATCGTAAATTGCCCCCGGTTGGTCGCTGGACACGTTGGCGCTGACTGAAATCGAGGCCGTTGCAAAATCGCCGATTCGGATGAGTCCTTTGTCATTGGG
>JBFILF010000003.1:0-30583 GCA_041599835.1 Pirellulaceae bacterium | reverse complement strand
TTCGATTACGCTCAGCTGATCGTGCAAGCCACAACGGCCGACGGCAAAACGTTCGACGTGACCGAGCAGGCGCTTATTGATTACGACCAATCGCTGGTTGAAATCAGCCCGCAAAAACTGATTCAACCGCTGCAGGCTGGTAGCGCGCCGGCAAGGGTGCGCCTGGGCGAGTTGGAATTCGAATTGCCGATTCAGGTTGATTTTGCCACTGCCCATGAAATCAATTTCCGGCAGGACGTCGCGCCAATTCTTTCTCGCGTCGGTTGTAACGCAGGAACCTGTCATGGCAGCGCCTCGGGTAAAAATGGTTTTCAGCTGTCGCTGCGGGGTTACGATCCACTGTTTGACGTCCGCGCGCTGACCGATGATCTGTCTTCGCGGCGGGTCAACCTCGCGTCGCCGGACAACAGCCTGATGTTGCTCAAACCGTCGGCGACGGTGCCACATGGCGGCGGCCAGGTGCTGGATCGCCATCACAAGTATTACTCGATGGTCCGCCAGTGGATTGCCAACGGAGCGCGATTCGACGTCGACGATCCCCAAGTCGAAAGTATTGACATCGCGCCAACCAACCCCGTGCTGTGGCCAGCGCATCCAACGCAACAATTTCACGTGATCGCTCGTTTTTCAGACGGATCGACGCGCGACGTGACGCGCGAGGCGTTCGTGGAAAGCGCCGATACGGAAACGGCGCAAGCCAATGCACGTGGCCAGGTCCGCGGGCTGCGCCGAGGCGAAGCGGCGATCATCGCTCGGTACGAAGGGGCTTTTGCCGCCACCACTTTGACCGTGATGGGCGAACGCCCGCCGCTTGAGTGGCAGGAACCGGTTGCCTTCAATGAAGTCGATCGGTTGGTGGCGGCCAAGTGGCAACGCATGCAGATCCAACCCGCGCCGCTAACCAGTGATTACGAATTCATTCGTCGTGCCTATCTGGATCTGACCGGGTTGCCGCCGACATCCGATGAGGTGCGCAAGTTTGTGGCCGATCAATCGGACACGCAGTCCAAGCGCGATGCACTGATCGACCAGCTGCTATCCGGCGAGTCGTTCGTCGACCACTGGACGAACAAGTGGGCCGATTTGTTGCTGGTCAACCGAAAATATCTCGGCCCTGAAGGTGCGGCTGGTTTTCGCAAGTGGATCCGCCAGCAAGTCCAGGACAACGTGCCTTATGATGAATTCGTCAACTCGCTGTTGACCGCCAGTGGCTCGAACAAGACCAATCCGCCCGCCTCGTATTTCAAGATCTTGCGTTCGCCCGCCGAGATCATGGAAAACACCACGCATTTGTTTTTGGCCACGCGATTCAACTGCAACAAATGCCACGATCACCCCTTCGAACGATGGACGCAGGACCAGTATTACGAGACTGCCGCGTTTTTCGCGCAGGTCGGATTGAAAATAGACCCGGAATCAAAGGATCGCAAGATTGGCGGCACCGCGGTCGAATCCGCCAAACCGTTATTTGAGATTATCTTTGACCAGGATAGCGGCGAGGTGACGCACGATCGCACCGGCCAGGTTACGCCCCCCGAGTTTCCATTTGATTGCGACTTCACGGCGCCCGACGATGCGACGCGCCGCCAGCGTTTTGCCAACTGGTTGACCTCGGCGAACAATCCGTACTTTGCAAAAAGTTACGTCAATCGTCTATGGGGCTATTTGTTGGGCCGCGGATTGATCGAGCCGATTGATGATATCCGCGCCGGCAATCCACCCACGAATCCGCAACTGCTGGAATATCTGACCGACGAATTTGTTCAGAGCGGGTTTAATACACGTCACATCATTCAGTTGATTTGCAAATCGCGAACGTACCAATTGAGTATTAAAACGGGTCCCTATAACGTCGACGATTCCCTGAATTATTCGCATGCCGTCGCCCGGCGGCTGCCCGCGGAGGCCCTGTTTGACGCGATTCACTTTAGCCTGGGCAGTCAAACGATGATTCCCGGTTATGACAAGGGAATTCGCGCGGCTGAATTGCCGGACGCCGGAGCACGTTTGCCCAGCGGATTTCTAGCCACACTGGGCCGCCCGCCGCGGGAAAGTGTCTGCGAGTGCGATCGCTCCAATGACTTGCAACTCGGTTCCGTGTTGGCGCTCGTCAGTGGGCCGGACGTGGCCCGCGCAATCGGAGATTCCGCGAACGACCTGCCGCGGCTGGTGGCGGAGATCGAAGACGACCGCCAGTTAATTGACGAGCTATACATGCGTGTGCTCAGCCGGCCCGCCAGTGACACCGAGATCGAGTTGGCCCTGGATTCATTCCAGCAGATTGATGCCGATCATCAACAACTCATCCAACAGCGAGACGAGCGGGCGAAGTGGTTTGAGTCGACGTTGCCTGAATTGGAAAAACAACGCGAACAAGCCGTCCAGCAAGCTCAGCAGGATTTGGATCAATACGTGCAGAAAATCGATCCGGAATTGCCGGCGCGGGAGAAGGCGCGAGCCGACAAAATGGCCGCCGCCCAAGCCGCTTTACAGACTTACGAGGGGGACAAGGAGCAACGATTCAGCGCCTGGCGCGAGGAACAACTGGCACACGTTCAGTGGCACCCGTTGACGCCACGGTCGATCAACCAGACCAGTGGCGCTGCTTCCGAACTGCTGGGCGACCGGTCGATTCGCGTCAACGAAAACAAGGGAAACACGTTGACCGAGGTGATTGCAGAAACGGATCTCGTTGCCGTCTCGGCGGTGCGGTTGGAGGTATTGGCCGACCCGCAACTGCCGGGGGGCGGTCCCGGTCTGGCCGATAACGGGAATTTTGTGTTGACGGAGTTTCAGTTGGAAGTCGCGTCGCGCAATGAACCGGAGCAATGGAAACCCATCAAGCTCACGTCGGCGATTTCCGATTTTGACCAGGCGACGTACCCCATCACGCGGGCCATCGATGGAAATTTGGGCGACGGCAATGGGCAGGGTTGGGCGATTGTGCCGCAGACCCAGAAATCTCACTGGGCTACGTTCCAGCTGGACCTGCCGGTGGGTTTCAAAGATGGCACGCGGTTGCGATTCAAGTTGCATCAAAACTACGGCTTTGACAAAAAACATCAGCTGGGCCGGTTTCGAATTTCGATCAGCACCGCCGCCCAACCGGTTGGCTTGAGTGTTTCCGAAGAACTTCTAACGACGCTGATCCAACAGCCAGACCAGTGGTCGGAAGAGCAACGTAAATATTTCAATGCGCTGTTTCAGCGAGGCGATCAACGTTTGTTGACGTTGCGCCGCAATCTCAACGAGGCCAAAAAACCATTGAAGATTGACGCCGGCATTGTGGAGCGTCGCGCCGCGTTGGAGCGGGTTAGCCGCCCGGTACCCCGTGACGCCGCGCTAGTGCAACTGGAAAACGATGCGCAGCAAAGCGAGAAACAGCTGGGCAATCGCCGCTTGACGGCCGTCCAGGATCTGGTGTGGGCGCTGGTCAACAGCCCGTCGTTTTTGTTCAACCGCTAGCAATGGGTTAAAACATACAATCAGGCTAACGTCGCCGTACAAACGTACTGGAGAACCATCATGTTGCGAATCGTGGGACAGCCCGGCAAAGATCTGTGTGACCGCCAGTTAGCCGTAACGCGCCGCGACGTGCTTCGGGTCGGCGGGTCTGGCATGCTCGGATTATCATTGGGTTCGATGTTGCATTTGCGCGCCGCGTCGGCCAACCGCACCGATCGGCCCGGATGGGGCAAGGCCAAAAGTATCATCATGGTCTATCTGCAGGGCGGCCCCAGTCATCTGGACTTGTGGGATCCCAAAGAAAACGTACCCGACAAAGTCCGCAGTGCGTTCAAGACCATCCCAACGCAGATCCCCGGCGTCAAGTTCACGGAAGTCCTGCCCCGGTTGGCCAAACTGAATGACCGATTCACTTTGATCCGCAGTATGAGTTACACGCCGGTCGGTCTGTTTAATCACACTGCTGCCATTTACCAAATGATGACCGGTTACACCACGGACAAGGTCAGTCCATCAGGACAACTGGAACCGCCCAGTCCCAAAGATTTTCCGAATTTTGGTTCGCACATCATTCGTTTCCGGCCCGTCGACGTGCCCATGCTGCCGTTCGTGATGCTGCCGCGGCCGCTGCAGGAAAGCAATGTCGTCGGCAAGGGCGGCAGCGCGGGATTCCTGGGTAAATCGTTCGATCCATATACGCTGTATCCCGAAGGCGATGATTTGGACAACACCAAAATGGATCGCATCAAAATAGACGACCTTCAGCTCCCGCCGGATGTTTTTTCGGTGCGTCTCAAGCGGCGGGCGCGGCTGCGCGATCTGCTCAACGCGCAAATGGGGGACATCGAAAAGGCCGTGGCCGATTATCGACTGGATCATCATTACGAACAGGCGCTAAACCTGGTGATTTCCGGTCGGGCCCGCGAAGCGTTCAACTTGTCGGCGGAACCCGAATCGCTGCGGGACAAATACGGGCGCACCACGTTTGGTCAAAGTTGTCTGTTGGCCCGGCGACTAATCGAAGCTGGCACCCGCGTGGTGGAAGTCGTGTGGCCCAAAGTCGCTAACAGCGACAATCACAGTTGGGACCAGCACAAGGACTTAACCAAGCGGATGAAGAATCAATCCGGTCCGATGTTCGATAACGGATTGTCCGGTCTGATCGAAGATCTGGACGAGCGAGGTTTGCTGGATGAAACGCTGTTGGTCGCCATCGGCGAGTTTGGCCGGAGCCCCGAAAAGGGCGTCAGCACTTCCGGCAACGATAACGATGCCGACGGCCGCGATCACTGGCCTTATTGTTACACCGGATTGATTGCCGGTGCCGGGATCCGACGCGGATACGTGCACGGCAAATCCGACAAAACGGCGTCAGCGCCACTGGAGGACCCGGTTCATCCCGGTGAGTTGCTGGCAACAATTTATCATGCGTTCGGCATCGAGCCGGAAACCATGGTGATGAACCATCTCAACCAGCCGCGGGAACTGGTCAAAGCACACTCCGTATCCAACTTATTCGCTTGAGCGCCGGTCGATTTTGGTTGGGGCCTAAAACATGATGCGCGCTCCGTGAGCGCGAAAACGCAATTTGCGTGGCCAATGCGGTGACCCGTTTTTCCAACCGGGGGGTGCCCATGAACAGGCTATATGGCACCCAAACTGGCACGTCCTAGGTCAATTCAATGCCCGCACACGGGGCGGCGGATATTTGCTGTGCATTCCGGCACGGTTTACGTGAACCACGGTTCTAGCGGCTTTTTTTCGCGCATCTCACCGCAGTTGGATAACGCAGCCGGATAACGCAACTGGATAACAAAGCCGCGAAACTATGCGTTCTGCCGGTCGTTTAATACAATCTACACGACCCTTCTTGCCTGTCTTCCGGAGCAGAGGAATTGCTATTTTGTCTCTTCGTTCGCGATTGTTGTTGATTGCGTTGCTGGCTGTTTCGCCGTTGGCCGCCACTCCCGCGGGTGCCGATGATTTAGCGACCGCGCGCGAGATGTTTTTCAAGGGCCAATTCGCAAAGTGCATTGAACAGTCGGAGCAAGCGATTAACCGGGGCGACACCGATGAAGACTGGTTTTTGCTCAAAGCCCAGGCGGAACTGGCCAGCGGCCAATATCGGCAAGCGGTGGACTCCGTCGATGAAGGTCTGGAGGAAAATCCAAACAGTATTCGTCTTCGCTGGCTGGGCCGAGATGCTTATCGGCGCAATAGCGACACGATGCGCGCCAAGGAAGTGTTGAACGAGATGGAGGACTTGATCAACTATCGGCGATGGCGCTATCGCAGCTCTCCAAATCAGGTCGCGATCGCACGGTTCCTGATCGATGCCGGCGCCGATGCGCGAAAAGTGTTGGATGAAGTGTTGTTGCCAGCGGCGCGCAAGGATCCCCAAAACGCGGAGACCTTTTTGGCGATTGCTGACCTGGCCATGTCCAAGTACGACTACGCGATGGCCGCCGAATATTTTCGCCAAGTGACGGAACTGCAGCCGGCCAACCCGGCTGGCTTTACCGGATTGGCGCGGGCCTTTCAGCCAAGCGACTCGGCGCAGGCGGAACAGGCTTTGCAACGAGCCTTCCACATCAATCAAAACGATGTGGCGGCGATGTTGTTTGCGGTGGACGGCCACATTAACGCCGAGGCATACGCTAAGGCCGAAGAGCTGATTGAAAAAATCCTGTCGGTTGACGCCGCCCATTCAGCGGCACTGGCCTATCGCGCCGTGATTGCGCATTTAACGAATCAACCGCAACAGGAGGACGCGTATCGCAAACAGGCGTTGGCCAGCTGGGACGCAGATCCGCAGATTGACCACTTGATTGGCCGCAAACTATCGGAGAAATACCGGTTTGCCGAGGGTGCCCGGTACCAACGACGGTCGCTGGTTTACGACCCCGATTATTTGCCGGCCAAAATGCAACTGGCCAACGATTTGTTGCGATTGGGGAATGAACGCCAGGGCTGGAAATTGGTGGATGAAGTTTACGCCGAGGACGGCTACAACGTCGTGGCGCATAATCTGGTGACGCTCGGCAACCACATGGAGAAATTTACCACGCTGGAGCGAGATGGCTTCCTGGTTCGCATGGCAGCGGACGAGGCGGTTATTTACGGCCCGCGCGTGCTGGAGCTGTTGGGCGAAGCCAAACAAACTTTATGTGAAAAATACGACATCGCGATACAGTTACCGGTGATCGTCGAAATTTTCCCCCAGCAACAGGATTTTGCCATACGCACTTTTGGCTTGCCGGGCGGCGCCGGATTTCTCGGCGTGTGTTTCGGACGGGTGATCACCATGAACAGCCCGGCGTCGCAAGGAGAAACGCCCAGCAATTGGCAGTCGGTGTTGTGGCACGAATTCTGCCATGTCGTGACACTGCAAAAAACCAAAAACAAAATGCCGCGGTGGTTGAGCGAAGGCATCTCGGTTTACGAAGAACTGCAACGCCACAGCGGCTGGGGGCAAGCCATGACACCCCGGTTCCGGGCGATGATCCTGGAAGGCGAGTTGACCCCAGTTAGCCAGCTGAGCGGCGCTTTTCTCAATCCGTCGTCCAGCGAGCATTTGCAATTCGCCTATTTCGAATCGTCACTGGTCGTGCAGTACATCGTGGAAAAGTATGGTCACGAAGTGCTGCTCAAAATCCTGGATGATTTGCGCGTGGGGATGCACATCAATGAGGTGCTCGGCCGTTACATGGGCAACGTGAAATTGCTGGACAAGGAATTTGCCGCGTTCGCCCGCGAGCAAGCCAAAACCGTCGCCCCCGCCGCCGAATGGCAAGTGCCCGAGCTGACGGCCGCTGCGCCGGTCAACGAGTGGCGGGAATGGACCGAACAGCACCCGCAGAGTTTTCCCGGATTGCTGGGGTACGCCGTTCGACTCATTCAGGAAGAGGACTGGAAAGCTGCCCAGGCGCCGCTGGAGAAACTGATTGAGTTGTATCCCGATTATCGCGGCCCCAACAACCCTTACGTGCTGTTGTCGCGAGTGTCGCGCGAGCTGGGCGACACCTCACGCGAACGCGAGTTACTGGAGAAAGCTGCTTCGCTGCAATCCGATCGGCAATCCGTGTACCAACGACTATGTGAAATCTATATCGACGAAAAGCAATGGGCGGAGGCGGCCCAAGCAGGCGAACAGTTGTTGGCGATCAATCCGCTGTCAGCCGCCAACCAGCGAACTGTCTTGCACGTGGCCGAGTCAGCCGGCAACCACCGGCGAACGGTCGAGGCGGCCCAATCACTGCTGCACATGGACCCGATGGATCCGGCGGACTTGCATTTCCGTTTGGCCGTGGCGCAGCGTGAACTGGGCGATTTAGAGGCTGCCAAACGCCAGCTGCTACAATGTCTGGAGGAGGCGCCCCGTTATCTGGACGCGCACCAATTGTTGTTGGCCGTGATTCAGGAAATGGAAGAAAGCGCAATCAAAGAAAGCGATGCCGATGAGGCGTCACGCGATGATTCCGATTCGCTCATCGAGGATGGCAAGCATTGAATAAAACCCAACTCATGATCGTGGCGTTGGCGGGCTGGGTCCTGGTCAGCGGGCTGGTGATGGCTCAGCAATTTCAGGATCGTTACCGCCGCAACCGGTATCGCTATCGCAATACAATTCCCACGGTGCGGCCGATGTGGCCCGCCAACGAGCCATTCAAGCATGACGTGTTTACGTTTGTACGGGTGCGCTATACCTCGTGGGCCGACGTGTGGGGCCAGCCGCAATGGTCGGTGGACTACCCCGACAGCGACATGAACCTGTCGATCCGACTGCAGCAATTGACCGCCTTGAAGGTCAACCCGCAGCCCATTGTTGTGGACCTGAGTGACTCGCAGCTGTTGAACTATCCGTTTGTCTACCTGATAGAGCCCGGTTACATGCGGCTGACGGACGCCGAGATTGCCGGGCTCCGCCGTTATCTGGAACGCGGTGGGTTTGTGATGGTCGACGATTTTTGGGGCGAAGACGAATGGCGTAACTTCGCGCGAGAGATGAAACGGGCCCTGCCCGAGCATGAAATCAAAGATGTCGAATTGGACCATCCGATTTTCAATATCGTCTACCAGCTGAAAGAGAAACCTCAAATTCCCAGTATCGGTTTTTTTCGTCGCGGTCAGCGCAGTGACCGCTGGGACGCGCGGCAAGCCAACTATCGGGCGATCTTTGACGAGGACGACCGCATCATGATGATGATCTGCCACAACACCGATTTGGGCGATGGTTGGGAGCGCGAAGGCGAAGATAACCGTTATTTTGAAACCTACTCGGAGCGGTTCGCCTATCCGCTGGGCATCAACATCGTCACCTACGCATTGACTCATTAAAAATCTAAGACACATCCACCCACGACGCGCACCGCCAATACCACGATTAAGGAGCACAACCTGGTGACTACCGGACTGAGTGAATTTGAAATTGAACAGCAAACCGTCCAAAAGTTTCGGGATAGCCGCCAGCAAATCCACGAACAGCTGTCCAAAGTTATCGTGGGTCAACACGATGTGATTGAGCAACTGTTGATCGGATTGTTCTCCGGCGGTCATTGCCTGATTACCGGTGCGCCCGGCCTGGCCAAAACGCTGCTAGTGCGGACGATCGCCCAGATTTTTGATCTGCGGTTTCACCGGATTCAGTTTACGCCCGACCTGATGCCGGCCGATATCACCGGGACCGAAATTTTGGAGGAAACGCCAGATGGCAGTCGCCGCCTGCAATTCGTCAAAGGCCCGATCTTCGCCAACGTGATCCTGGCCGACGAGATCAATCGCACGCCGCCGAAAACCCAAGCGGCGCTGCTGGAAGCCATGCAGGAACACCAGGTGACGGCCGCCGGCGTGCGTTATCAACTGGAAGAACCATTCTTTGTGTTGGCCACGCAAAACCCGATCGAAATGGAAGGCACCTACCCGTTGCCGGAAGCACAATTGGACCGGTTCATGTTCAACGTGCGGATTGACTATCTGCCGGAAGACGAAGAAGTGGCAGTGGTTCAGCGGACGACTTCGTCCCAGCCCGCACCCATCGACAAACTATTTAGCGGCCAGGATGTCCAACAGTTTCACGAGGTGGTCCGCAAAGTACCCGTGTCCGAAGAGCTGGTGCGATATGCCGTGCGCCTGGCCGACGCCAGCCGTCCCGGGCGGTCCGCGTCGCCGGATTTTGTCAACGAATGGGTCAGCTGGGGGGCCGGGCTGCGGGCGGCCCAGTACCTGGTGTTGGGTAGCAAAGCCCGCGCGCTGTTTGAAGGTCGATCACACGTCACCCGCGACGACATCCGCATGCTCATTCACCCCACATTTCGACACCGAATCCTGCTCGGCTATCGCGCCGAGGCCGAAGCGGTTTCGGTGGATACCGTCATCAATCAACTGCTCGACCACGTAGCGGCACCCTAACTCAACGATATCTCAACGACGCGGTTACCTTACAGACCTAAACCATGCCGGTGATCAAACGAATATTGCGTGAACTTTCCGGTGAGCGTGGAACTGACCGGCCGGAATTGTCGACATCCCGCGTGTCGATCGATCCCAATTCGTTGATGAAGCTCAAAAACCTGGAACTGCGAGCCAAGGTGGTGGTGCAGGGCTTCATGGCGGGCATTCATCGCAGTCCGTATCACGGATTCTCGGTCGAATTTACCGATTATCGCCAGTACTCGCCGGGCGATGATATCCGGCACGTCGATTGGAAACTGTTTGCCCGACAAGACCGTTACTACATCAAGCGATTCGAAGACGAAACGAATTTGCGCTGTTACTTGCTGGCTGACATGAGTCGCTCCATGAGTTACGGTTCCGGCCAACACACGAAAATGGAATACGCGCGGACCGCCCTCGCCACGCTGGCCTATTATCTGTCGCTGCAGCGAGATGCGGTGGGATTGTTGACGTTTGACGAAGACATCGGTGATTTTCTGCCGCCCCGCTATCGGCCGGGCCAGCTGCGCCGATTGATGCTCAGCTTGGAACGGTCGACCGCCGGTAGCCGCACGGACCTGGCACCGCCACTGGAACGGATTGCGCGAACGGCCAATAAACGAGGGTTGATCGTTTTGGTGTCCGACTTGCTGGCGCCAGTGGACGACCTGCGGCGCAACCTGGGCTTTTTGCGTTCACAAGGTCATGACGTGATTGTGATGCGAATCCTCGATCCCGCGGAACTGAGTTTTGAATTTAATGAGCCAAAAATCTTCGAAGACATGGAGACGGGACGTGATCTGTTTGTCGATCCGCCAGCGATCCGAAACAGTTATCTGAATCGATTTGCGGAACATGCCGCGGCGTTGAAAGAAGTATGCCAGCAGCTTGGCGTGGATTTGAGCACGTTGTCCACCGACATGCCGCTCGACCGTGTGCTGTTTGAGTTTTTCACGGCCCGCAGTCGGCGTGGCAAATGGACTCGCCACGTCCGGTCGGCGCCGTTTTCATCCACCACGTCCGGGGAAGCGCCATGAGTTTTTTAGCTTGGGTATTTGCGCTGGGCGGGCTGGGTGTGATATTCCCCTTGTTATTTCACCTGATTCGCCCATCCCCGCGCGGCCGACAGGCCTTCAGTTCGTTGATGTTTATCAAACCATCGCCGCCGCGAATGATTCGCCGCCGCCGGTTGGACAATTGGTTGTTGTTGGTGTTGCGAACGATGATCGTGTTGGCGTTGGCAGCGGCTTTTATGCGGCCGTTTTTCCGTCAATCGGCTAACCTGTTCAGTGGAGAGTTGTCGCAACGACGCGTTGCCATCCTGCTGGACACCAGCGCCAGCATGCAGCGCTCCGATCTGTGGCAACAGGCCACCGCGCAGATTCAGCAGGTGCTTGACGAGTTGGACGCTGGCGACGAGGTGGGACTGTTCACGTTCGACGACGATTTCGAAACGGTCGTAGGGTTTTCCGCTTCTGGCCGGGTTCCCACATCGAGCAACGCAGCGTTAATCCGTCAACAACTGCAAGGCATTCGCCCCGGGTGGGGTTCTACAAATCTGGGCCGGGCCATGATCGACGCGGCAGACGAGCTGTTGGTGGCCGCCGATCTGCGCCGCACCGCCGCGGCGTCGCAATTGGTTTTGATTACGGATTTGCAGCAGGGTAGCCGCCTCAATGCGCTGGAAGCGTTTCAATGGCCGGCACAAATTCGATTGGACGTGCGACCGGTTCGACCAGAGGCATCAACCAATGCGTTCGTCCGTTTGTTGGCAGACGATGCCGGCGATGAGACAGTCAATCAACCGCGGGTCCGCGTGGTCAATTCGGCGGACTCACAAGACGAACAGTTTTTCGTCACTTGGCAGTCGGCCGATGACGAGGACCAGCAGCCGGCGGCGGAAACATCATTTTATGTGCCGCCCGGGCAAAGCCGCACGCTGCGGATTCCGCGCCAAGGCGACGCGTTGACCGCCAATCAACTGGTGTTGCGCGGGGATTCCGAAGATTTTGACAACCGGCATTACCTGGTCCCCGTGGAACCCAGCCAGTTTCACATCTTGTATCTCGGCCGGGACGGCGAAAACGACGCCGACGGCCTGTTGTACTTTCTAAAACGCGCCTTGCTGGACAGCGGCCGGCGCAAGATTCAATTTCGACAACTCGGCGACGAACAATCGTTGGCCTGGCCTGTCGACGAACGTCCTGCCATGGTAGTGGCCACCCAAGCCGTTACCCAACTACAAAAATCCGCCGCCCGAAGATATCTGGAAACCGGCGGCACGCTATTGGTGGTTTTGCAGGACCGCCAAACGGCCGAGTCCTGGTCAGATGTTTTGGGTATGCAAACCGTGGTAGCTGCTGACGATAACGATCATCCGGGCGATATAACCGCAGGCCGCGTCGAGACATCCTACGCCATGTTGGCGGAAATTGATTTTTCCCATCCGCTGTTTGTCCCGTTTGCCAGCGCCCGGTACAACGACTTTACGAAGATCCAATTTTGGAAACACCAAATCGTCGAACTTGACCAGACGGCTGACGTCCAGGTCATCGCCCGGTTTGACGATCATTCCCCCGCGATCTGGCAACACGCCGTCGGCGACGGAATGGTATTTGCGCTGGCAAGCGGTTGGCAACCGGACTCCAGTCAGTTGGCGCTGTCCTCCAAGTTCGTTCCGTTAATGGACGGGTTGCTTAACCTGACTGTTGGCACGCGCCCGGCCGGCCAGTCAAGTTACGTTGGCCAGCCGATTGCGTTGGGTGGCGATCATCAACCGGCCCAAAGCCCTCAAATGTGGACGCTCCTGCGCCCCGATGGAACCGAGGTGCCGGTAAGCGAAACTGTTCCCGCGAAGCACGTCAATCAACCAGGGATTTACCAGTTGGCCGGCCCGGACGAGTCTCATTGGATCGCGGTCAATTTGCGTCCCAGCGAATGCCGGACAGCGCCGATGCCGGTGGAGCAGTTGGAATCGTATGACGTTAAATTGGGAACACAACCGAACCGGCGCGAACAAGTTGCTGCGTTGCAAAAAATCCATGACGTTGAAATGGAACGGCAGCAAAAGATTTGGAAATGGCTGCTGCTAGGCGGCCTGGGGCTGCTGGTGGTGGAAACGCTGGTGGCGGGACGGACTGCCACGAGGCCGATTGAAACTGGAATGACAGGATGATTGACCAAACACTTTATTTTCGACTGGCTCCCGTCGCCTCGCGCGAACAACGATATCGCGTTGCCATCCGGCTGGCGATTGTCTGGTTTGCGGCCACCGCGGCGGGCATCGTTTTGTGGTGGATGAAAACGGGCTTGGGATGGCAGTCGAGTTGGGTGTTTGTCGCTTGGCTGGGCGTGACCGCGGTGGCATCGCTGATCGTGGTCGCGATGGCCATTCGGCGCGTAGAAGATTTTCGATATACGGTGCGCCGCATCGAATCAGCTTATCCGGACCTGGACAGCGTGCTGCAAACGGCGGTGGAACAGCAACCGGCCACGGCCCATGGGACATTGGGATACCTGCAGCAGGACGTGGTGCGCAAGGCCGTCTATCACGGCTACCAAAACCCGTGGTCGCGTTCGGTATCGCGCGGCGGCCGATCGATCGCCTGGCTGTCCTGCGGGGCTGCGTTGGCCGCGCTGTTCGCGGTGGCTGTCGGGCAATTGCTGGCCAATCCGCTTCATCCGTCGGCCGACAAAATTGCTTTTGAACAGGTGGTGATCGGCGACAGCGATTTTCAAGTCACGGTTGAGCCTGGTGACACCGAAGTCGAAATGGGTACCGGCCAGCTGGTGCTGGCCCGATTCCAGAAGCGCCTGCCGACTGAGGTCGCACTGATTTACCGGCCTCAATCGATGGATGGGGCTTCCCCGGAAAACGAGTTGGCCGAACCACGACAACTGGTCATGTCGCAAAGTCTCGATGATCCCGTCTTTGCCGAGCGAATAACGAACATTTTGGAACCAATGGAGTACTGGGTGGAGTACGCCGGCCGGCGGTCAGAACGATATCGGATCGGCGTTTTTCAATACCCGCAACTGGAGCGGTTGGACGTCAAAATCGTCTACCCGGAATACACGCAACTGCCGGAGCGATTGATACAAGACGTCTCTCGCATCAGCTGTGTGGAGGGATCCCAGCTGACGTTTCTTGCGCATCTCAACAAACCAGTTAAAACCGCCAAGTGGATGGATGCCGATGGCCAGGAACTGGCACTGCAGGCCGACGATGATCCGCGTGTCATGACGGCACAACTGGTCGTGACACAATCGCGAAAACTTCAGTTGCAACTGGTCGACGAAGCCGGTCGCGCCAATCGGTCACCACCGACTTTCTTAATCACCGCACAATCAAATCAGGTGCCGCAAATCACCTTGTTACAACCGGGTGGCGATTCGACCGTGTCGCCGCTGGAAGAGCTGCAGTTGCAAGCCCAGGTCTGGGATGACCTTGGCATTCAGCGGGCCGGCCTGAGTTATACGATTGCCGGCCAGCCGGAAAACGAATGGATACTGGCCGAAGATGTTCCAGCCAAGACGCAATCAAAAATCGGCCGGTTGATGGCATTCGAGGAGTTGCAGGTCCAGCCGGATCAGCTGGTCACCTATTATTTCTGGGCGGAAGACCTGGGCGCTGATGGCGAGATGCGCCGTACCGCGGGAGACATGTATTTTGCCGAAGTCCGCAAGTTCGACGAAATCTTTCGTGAGGGCCAATCTCCCCCGGGTGGCCAGCAGCAGCAGCCGAACATGCCAGGCGGCGAAAATGCCCAACAGGCCGGCCAGTTGGCGGAACTTCAAAAACAGATCATCAACGCCACGTGGAAAATCCTTCGCCGCGAAGATGCCGAACAACTGTCCGAAGAGTTTGCGCCTGATGTCCAGTTGGTCTCGGAGTCGCAGGCCTCGGTGATGGAACAACTAACTGCGTTGTCGCAGCATGTGGAGACGACCGAATCCACAGCCATCGTGGAACAGGCCCAATCACAAATGCAACAAGTTATCGACGATTTGAATCGAGGGCTTTCCGGTTCCGAAATCGCACCCGTGCGGGACGCTTTGGCCGCCGAACAGGCCGCTTATCAATCGCTGCTTAAACTGCGCGCCAGCGAACACCAGGTTGCCCGGGGACAGCAATCGGGGGCCGCCGGCCGTAATTCCTCACGTCCCCAGCAACAGATCAACCAATTGCAACTGAACAACGAACAGAATCGGTACGAAACCCAACGGCTCGCCCAGCCGCCTGAATCGCCAGAGCAGCGGGAGAACCGACAGATCCTCAGTCGGCTGCGCGAGTTGGCTCGCCGACAACATGATTTGAATAAACGGATCAAGGAGCTGCAATCCGCGCTACAGGAAGCCAAATCGCAAGCAGAAAAGGACGAAATCGAACAACAACTCAAACGCCTTCGCGAACAACAGCAACAAATCCTCAGAGATACGGAGGAACTTCAAGAGCGCATGGAGCGACCGGAAAACCAGTCGCGTTTGAGCGAACAAGCCGAACGGCTGGAACAAGTGAGGGAAAACATTCGCGAGTCCTCAGAAGCACTGGCCGAAGGCGAGGTGTCGCGGGCAGCCGCCGAGGGGACTCGCGCCGAACGCGAACTCAAAGAACTGCGAGACGAATTGCAAAAACAAACTTCCGGGCAGTTCAACGAGGCGGTGCGGGAAATGCGAAACGAGGCGCGAGATATCGAAAAACAACAGCAGGATATCTCGCAGCAACTGCGCGACGCCGATCGCGAACTGACCGATCAGCGTTCATTGAGCGGCCCGGACCGCCGCAGCGAATTGACCGACCAGTTGGGCCAGCAGTCCGATCGCGTGCAACAACTGCGAGATTCCATGCGTGATTTGATCGAACAATCTGAAGAGGTCGAACCGATTCTGGCGGAAAAACTGTACGACACCTACCGGAAAACTGAGCAACAATCGCCCGAAAGGGCGCTGCAGTCGACGCGCGATTCGCTCGAGCGCGGATTGATCAACGATGCACGGCGCGAAGAACGCCGGGCGGGCGCCGCCATTCGCACTTTGCGCGAAGGCATCGACAAGGCCGCCGAAAGCGTGTTGGGTGATGAAACGCAAGCGCTTCGCCGCGCCAACGAGGATCTGCAGCGATTAACGCGCGAAGTCCAGGACGAATTAAACGAGGCAACCGGTGATTCCCGCCAAACTGGCGATGCCGAGCCAAACCGCTTTGACGAAACACCGGGGGATCCGGCGGACAACCAAAACGCTGACGCCGGCACCGAAGGCCAGCCCCGTGAAGGCCAACCCAGTGAAGGGCAACCCAGTGAAGGGCAACCCAGTGACGGGCAAACCAGTGACGGGCAACCCAGTGAAGGGCAACCCAGTGAAGGGCAACCCAGTGAAGGGCAACCCGGCGAAGGCCAACCGAGCGAAGGTCAACCTGGTGGACGAGACGATCCCTCGCAACCATCGGACCCCAACCAGCGCGGTGCCGGACGGTCGGACCAACAAGCTGACCAATCTTCCAATCGGGATAATGGCCGGCCTGGTGACCGAAACCCATTCGATCTGTCGCAAGGTGATCCCGATCCTCGCGGCTTGGCCGATCCGTTTCAATTTGAGGAGCCGGCCGATTCCGGTGCGCCCCGGATCCGTCCCATTGCCGGCGAAGATTTTCTGGACTGGTCCGACCGTTTGCGGAATGTCGAAGAGATGATTGCCGATCCCGAATTGCGGGCCGAAGCGGCGCGGATTCGGGACACGGCGAAAGCGATCCGCAAGGATGTGCGGCGTCATTCGGAAGAGCCGAATTGGGAAATGGTGCAGCTCAAAATTGTCCGTCCGCTGGTCGAGTTGCAGGGCAGTGTGCAAGAGGAACTATTGCGCCGTTCGGCAGATAAATCATTGGTGCCGATCGATCGTGATCCGGTTCCAGCTGAGTTTGAGAACGCAGTGCGACGGTACTTTGAACAGTTGGGGCGCGGCCAATGATGTTCCCGGATCTCTGGTCGGCATCGCAATGGCTGGTCCCGGCCGGGCTGTTGATGTTATTCGTGCTGGTCGCACTGGGCTGGTCGTATGCGCGGAGCCGCGGCAGTGTTGCGTTTCGGTTAGCGGCCGCCTCGTGCAAGGCCATCGGATTTGGATTATTGGCGCTTTGCCTGCTGGAGCCCGTCATTTCGGTGCAACGTCCGAAAAGCGGCGCCAATTTGTTCATGGTCTTGGCCGACGCCAGCCAGAGCCTGCAGGTCAAAGATCGCAATCAAAACCAAACACGCGAACAACAGGTTCGTGACAAGCTGGTGGAAAACGTGGACTGGCAAGACGAGTTGGCTCGCGATTTTGATTTGCGCCGTTACCAGTTCGATCGCCAGTTGACCACCAGCGATTTTGCCAGTTTTCGGGCCGCCGGAATCGGATCGTCGATCATCAACTCGCTGGCCACCGTTGCCGATCGTTATCGAGATCGTCCCAAAGCGGGCATTTTGTTGATCACCGACGGCAATGCCACCGACACGGCCAGCTCCAAGCTCGACTGGGCCGCGTTACCTCCGGTCTACCCCGTGGTCGTCGGCAGCGATAAATCGGCGCGGGACATCAGCATTTCACGGTTGTCAGTCAGCCAGACTAATTTCGAAACGGCGCCGGTCAGCGTGGCGGTTGAACTGCGGTGTCACGGTTACAACGGCCGGTCGGTGGTGGTCGAACTGTTGGACGAATCGGGCAAATCGATCGACCGCCAGGTCATTGCCAGCGTCGAAGATGACCGGCCGTTTGCCTTGCGGTTTCAATTGCGGCCGGAACAGCGCGGCGTCAGCGTTTACCGGGTTCGCGCGTTTGAAGAAGGCGCGGCATCCCAGTTCACCGACGAACAGCAATCCCGCGAAGCGACGCTGGTCAACAACCAGCGGCTGGCGGTGATCGACCGGGCCAAGGGGCCTTACCGAGTTTTGTATGTCGGTGGCCGCCCCAACTGGGAATTCAAATTTCTGAGGCGATCTCTGTTGAAGGACGACGAAATTGAATTGGTCGGCCTGGTGCGAATCGCCAAAAAGGAGCCCAAGTTCACGTTTCGCGGCCATCTCGATGAAACGACCAACCCATTGTTCCGAGGTTTTGGCAACCAGGCGGATGAACAGGCCGAGCAATACGACGAGCCGGTGCTGATCCGGCTGGGAACCAAGGATTCGCAGGAGCTGAGGTACGGATTTCCCAAATCGGCAGAAGAACTGTTTCAATACCAAGCCATCATCCTGGACGACATCGAAGCAGAGTACTTTACGCAGGAACAGAAATCATTGATCCAGCAGTTTGTCAGTGCCCGCGGCGGCGGATTGTTGATGCTGGGCGGACAAGAGTCGTTTGCACCGGGTAATTACGATCGCACCCCCATTGGCGAATTGCTGCCGGTGTACCTGGGCAACCAAAAACAGCCGATCGATGTGGGCCAGCTGCGCCTGTCGATTACGCGAGACGGTTGGCTGCAACCATGGGTTCGGATTGAATCCACTGAGGAAGCCGAATTGGAACGGCTGCAGGACATGCCGGGATTTCAAACGATCAATTCCGTCAACTCGATCAAGCCGGGTGCGACGGTGCTGGCCAACGCGACCGACCAGCGGGGTCGCATTCATCCGGCGCTGGTGGTTCAGCGGTTTGGTCAAGGCCGTTCGGCGGCCTGGCTAATTGGTGACATGTGGCGATGGCAACTGACTTCCGAAATGGAAAATAACGACTTGATGAAAGCCTGGCGGCAAACCGTGCGGTGGTTGGTCGCCGATGTTCCACGGCGCGTCGATGCCCGCGTTCAACATTTGGGCGATGCCAACTTGACCGTCAACCTCTTGGTTACCGTGAACGACGAATCGTACAAACCACTCGACAACGCCACCGTTGCGGTGACGGTTACCAAACCCGACGGCAAACAAGTGGCATTATCGACCCAGCCCCTGGACACGACTGCCGGCCGATACGGCGTCAACTTTGTTCCGCGGCAGCCGGGTGCGTACCGGGCGGTGGTCAAAGCAACGTCGGCGGATGGCCAGGAATTAGGCCAGCGCCAGGTGGGCTGGGTGACCGAACCGGCCAACGACGAATTTCGGCGACTGGCACCCAACCGCAATTGGTTAAATCAAATCGCCCAGCAAACCGGCGGTGAGGTGATTGAGTTGGACGATTTGGATTCGTTTGTTTCCAGTTTGCCCAGCCGCAACGTTCCGGTGATGGAAACTCGAATCTTTCCCTGGTGGCACACGTGGAGCCTGTTCCTGATTGCGGTTTCGTTGTTGATCGCCGAATGGGGCATGCGCCGCTGGAAAGGGCTGCCATGACAATTGCCAAATTACCTGCGGTTGGTCTGCTGCTGGTGTGGTTGTTTGCGGTGCCAGCCGGAGCAGACGAAAACCGGCGACTCATCGTGGTGACGGGCGCCCCCGGCTTGCCAGAATACGAGGCGATGTTTGACGAGTGGGCCGGCCAGTGGAAGCTGGCGGCCGAAAAGGCCCAAGTGCCGTTTGTTCGGATCGGCGCGGCGCGACCCAACAAACCAGATGTTCCAGAGCCCAACGATCGAGATCGGGTGCGCGATCTACTGACTGAACTCAAGGATGCGGGCCTGGCGGAATTGTGGTTGGTGCTGATCGGTCACGGCACGTTCGACGGTGAAACGGCGAAATACAATCTCCGCGGTCCCGATTTTTCCGCAAAAGAATTATCGCAGTGGATTGATTCCGCTGCGGAAAGGACGATTGTAATTAACTGCGCTTCGTCCAGCGCGCCGTTTATCAATCGGCTGGCGGGAACGAACCGGATCGTGGTCACGTCGACAAGCAGCGGTTTCGAGTCGAATTTTTCCCGATTCGGCCAGTATCTCGCCGAGTCAATTTCGGCAGCGGACATCGACTTGGACAAAGATCGGCAGGTGTCGCTATTGGAAGCCTTCATTGCCGCCACTTCCCGCACCAACGAGTTTTATTCGAGCCGCGCACGCCTGGCAACCGAACACGCGGTGATTGAAGACAACGGGGACGGCCGGGGCACACCGGGCGACTGGTTCCGCGGCATCCGCGCGGTCAAACAATCGGAGGACGGCACGCCTGCTGATGGATTGCGTGCCAACCAGGTGTTCCTGGACCCGGGACCGGAAATCGTCAAATTGACTTCTGCCGTTCGGGCGCAACGGGACGAGCTCGAGCAACAACTGGAGCAATTGCGTCAGTCCAAAGACAGCATGTCCGACGAGCAATACCTACAACGGCTGGAACCCATCCTGATCCAACTCGCCGAGCTCTACCGCGACGCCAGCGATGCCAGCGACGCCAGCGCCGACGGCGCAGGGGCGTCCGCCAAATAAGAATTTATTTACCGCGCGGCGCTCCCCCACCATGGCGGATCATCAGCGATTACATTACGCGGAATGTTTGACGGTTGGTGAACTTGCATATCGCCGCATAACACGCGGGAAATCATCCCCCTCTGAAAACTGTCGGGCTGGATGCGGGCTGGCAGCGGCCAGTTGTTTTTTTCGCGTTATAATGAAGCCCAGCGTCCATATCTCTTGTAACCTATCGCCAGATAATTGATCACGATATGAAAACCGGTGGCATTTTTTTGCTGTTACTGTTGATGGCTCCTGTCGCCGCGACGGCACAGGAAAACGACCTCGTCAGTTACTCGCGGCAAATTCTCCCGATTCTTTCCAACAAATGTTACGTCTGTCATGGGCCTGACGCCAGGGACGACAGCCTCGTCCGCCTCGATTCCTATGCGGGGGCCACGGCCGATCTAGGCGGGTATTTCGCCATTGACGCCGCCAACCCAGCTAACAGCGAAATTCTCAATCGGATCCATTCCGTGGATGATCCGATGCCACCCGACGAGTCCCCCAAGAAATTAACGGCCGGCGAGCGAGAACTGCTGACACGTTGGATTAAGCAAGGAGGTAAATTTGCCAAACATTGGTCGTTTGTTCCGCCTTCGCGACAAGCTTTCGTTGGTCGAGCAAACCACGCAAACGCGATCGACCAGTTAATTGAAAAGCAGCTCCATCAAAACGGGATCGATTTTGCTGATCGTGCCGATCCAGAAATCTTGGCCCGCCGCGCCGCGCTAGTGCTGACGGGGCTGCCACCGGAACCAGAGTTGTTGGAACGTTTTTTGAACGACCAGAGACCAGGGTCCTATGATCGACTTGTGGATCAATTAATGGCCAGCCCTCGATTTGGCGAGCACCAAGCCCGGTACTGGTTGGACGCCGTGCGGTATGGCGATACTCACGGGCTTCACCTGGACAATCGCCGCGGAATTTATCCGTACCGGGATTGGGTTGTCAAAGCCTTCAACGACAACTTGCCGTTGGATGAATTCATCACGTGGCAATTGGCAGGGGACTTGTTGCCGGACCCGACGCTGGCACAACAGGTCGCGACCGGGTTTGTTCGGCTCAATCCCAGCACGGCCGAGGGCGGCGTGATTCCAGCCGAGTTTCAAGCCAAAAACAATTTTGACCGCACGGAAACGCTGGGCACCGTATTCCTGGGAATGTCGCTCACGTGTGCGCGATGCCACACCCATAAATACGATCCAATCACACAAACGGAGTATTACCGGCTGCTGGCGTTTTTTAACAGCACTGCCGAGCCGGCATTGGATGGCAACTCATACACGTACGGCACGTTTGTCAAAGCACCTGATCACCAGGCGGCCTGGTCAGAGTGGAGTGCCATCGAGGCGGCGCGCGCCAAGTTACTGGACGACGCGGACCAGCATCTGGACGCCGCCAATCTGGAAAACGAGCAAGTGACACAATGGGAAAATAGTTCCAAACAACAACGGCTGGCCATGTTGGCCGAAGCATCCGGCCCGTTTGCCACATGGGATCGTCACGTATTCGCCCAAGTTGTTTTCAATAGTGCCGTCCATGCCGAAAAAAACTTCACGACAACGCTGGTTGCAAAGGACTTGCCCGAGCCGCGACCAACGTATTTGTTGGAACGCGGTGAATACGAGCGACCCATCGGTGATCCGCTGGAACCAGGATTCATCGACGTCATGGGTGATCCGCCACAGGGAGCTCCCAAAAATCGGCTTGGGCTGGCGCAATGGCTGACGTCGCCCGCTCATCCTCTGACATCTCGGGTCATCGTCAATCAGATCTGGCAACGCGTTTTCGGGATTGGGCTGGTTCGAACTCCAGAAGATTTTGGAGTGCAGGGCCAACAACCCACCCACCCGGAGTTGCTTGATTGGTTGGCCGTTGAACTGCAGGAAAGCGGATGGAACCACAAACAGATGATTCGAATGATGGTCACCAGCCGAACGTTCATGCAAAGTTCTGCCTGGCGGAACGATGTCGACGACCCTGAAAACCGGTTGTTTGCTCGCGGACCTAGCTATCGACTCGATGCCGAAGTCATACGTGATCTGGGTCTTTGGGCCAGTCAATTACTCGACCCCACGATGGGCGGAGAAGGCGTCAAACCATACCAGCCACCCGGCATGTGGCTGGCCATGGCCCACCCGGCCAGTAATACCAAGAACTACGTTCGCGACAAGGGCCAGCGGCTTTATCGGCGCAGCCTTTATGTCTATTGGAAACGGACCAGTCCCCATCCGATGATGACGTTATTCGATGCCCCCAGCCGGGAGTCCAGTTGCGTCCGGCGAATGCCCACCAATACTTCACTCCAGTCGCTGGCATTGATGAATGAGGTGCAACGAATTGAAATGGCCCGCATGCTTGCGGAACGGTTGATGCGCGACGCGAAAAACGATGACGCGCGACTTGATTTGCTGTTTGGATTATTGGCGTGCCGCAAACCATCGGAAGCCGAACGCTCGGCTTGCACGAAACTTTTGACGTCGATGCACCAGCGATTTAATAATGATCAGCCTGCTGCGGAAAAACTACTTAGCCACGGCGACGCTCCACGAAACAAAAAGCTCGATTTGGCCGATCATGCCGCATGGACTCAAGTTTGCGGCATGGTGTTGGCAAGCGACGTTGCCATTTTGCTGTATTAAATTCAGGGAAATTCATGAATATCGATCCCATCGCCGAACGCCAGTTGCTTATGACGCGGCGACAACTATTCGGGCGAACCGCCCTGGGGCTCGGCACCGCCGCCTTGGCTAACATTTTTAGCCCCCATTTATGTGGCGATGACTTGCCAATTGCACATCCTCAAGCGGCGGGCATGCATCACCCGGCGACGGCCAAACGGGTGATTTATTTGTTCATGAGTGGCGGGCCCAGTCACCATGACCTGTGGGACTACAAGCCCAAGTTGAACGAGATGTTTGGCCAGCAGCTACCGGACCACGTTCGCGATGGCCAACGCATTACCGGGATGACTTCCAATCAGGAAAACGGCCTGCCGATATGTCCCAGCAAGTACAAATTCAACAAGTACGACAACAACGATCGCGGAGTCTACATTAGCGAGCTGTTGCCGCACACCGCTACGGTGGCCAAAGAGCTGTGTGTGGTGCACAGCACCTTTACCGAAGCCATCAATCATGACCCGGCGATCACTTATATCCAAACCGGCAGCCAGATTCCGGGTCGGCCCAGCCTGGGCGCCTGGCTCAGTTACGGACTGGGCAGCATGAACGAGAATTTGCCAAGTTACGTCGTGATGCACGCCCATACAAGTTTTCCCGAGCAAAGCCTGTTCAATCGCCTGTGGGGAACGGGTTTCATGCCGTCGGAGCATCAAGGCATGCTTATGCAAAGTCAAGGCGATCCCGTTTTGTACTTGAGCAACCCCGGCGGTGTTACGCGGGCGGATCGACGAGCTCAATTGGACGCGTTGGCGGCGATCAATCAAGAACAGCATCGGCGGTTCGCCGACCCGGAAATCCTAGCCCGGATCAAGCAGCACGAAATGGCGTACCGCATGCAGTCGTCCGTGCCGGAATTGATGGACCTTTCATCCGAGCCGGAAACCACGTTTAAGCTGTATGGAGAAAAAGCCAGGAATGCTGGGACGTTTGCGGCCTGCTGTTTGAACGCCAGACGCCTGGCCGAACGGGGCGTTCGCAACATTCAGATCTTTCATCGTGGCTGGGACGCGCACGGAAACTTGCCACAGGAACACGAATCGCAATGCAAGGATGTCGATCAGGGTTGCGCTGCGTTGATCAAGGACCTTAAACAGCGCGGCATGCTGGATGATACGTTGATTGTCTGGGGCGGCGAATTTGGCCGGACAGTTTATTGCCAGGGAAAGCTGACCAATCAAAATTACGGGCGCGATCATCACCCGCGTTGCTTTACGGTGTGGCTGGCTGGCGGCGGTGTCAAAGCGGGCATCACCTACGGCCGAACGGACGATTTCGGTTACAACATTGCGGACCAGGACGGAAATCCTCTTCATCCACAACCGAATAAAGAATCCTGGACGCCCGGAACTATGCACATACATGACTTGAATGCGACCATTCTGCATTTGCTGGGCATCGACCACACTCGTTTAACGTATCGATACCAGGGACGTGATTTCCGACTTACGGATGTCCATGGCCACGTCATTCACGATTTGATCGCTTAGTCGTTTGACGCTGATCCCGTTGTACTCGATCTCAACAGTTACCAAGCTCGCCATTGCGGATGGCTGGCGTTCCCATTGGCGGCAAGCCTGTCGCTGATGCGACAACGCACGGAGATGCCAATGAAAACAATGCTGCTGTTCAGCGTCATTGCATGCATCGCCCCGTATGCCGCTGCCTCCGAACGGCCCAACATTATTGTCATTCTGGCTGATGACCTGGGCTATTCGGACCTCGGCTGCTACGGCGGCGAAATCAGCACGCCGAACATCGACTCGATGGCAACAGGCGGCGTTCGGTTTACGCAGTTCTATAACTCGGCGCGATGCTGTCCGAGTCGGGCATCGCTGATGACGGGGCTGTATCCTGCGCAGGCAGGGATTGGCGATTTTACAACGAACCAACCCAACACCAGGCGAGGGCCAGGATATCTGGGCCGCTTGAACGACCGGTGCGCGACAATAGCCGAAGTGTTGAAGGCGGCTGGATATGGCTGCTATTACGTCGGAAAGTGGCACATGCATCCGGAAACCGGTCCGATCAAGCGAGGATTCGACGAATTTTATGGCTACACGCGTGGCCATTCTCACGACCAATACGATGCAGACTACTACATTCGATTGCCGATGGGACGGAAAAAGGAAATCGAACCGCCGGCCAATGACTACTACGCAACGGATGTGTTCAATGAATACGCGTTGGAGTTCATTCGGCAGGCACAGAAGCGTGGCAAACCGTGGTTTCTATTTGTCGGCCATTCTTCGCCGCACTTTCCAGTGCAAGCACCGGCCCAGCGCGCGGACAAGTACGAAGCGACGTATCGGCGTGGCTGGGATGTGCTGCGCGAAGAACGGTTTGATCGCATGAAAAATATCGGATTGATCGACGGCACGCACTGGGAATTAACTCCGCGTTCGATGGTGCCGGTCGACCGCGAGGACATCGCCAACGGTTATCCCGGCCGTCCGAATCCGGCCTGGGACTCCCTGGATCAAGCACGCCAGCATGACCTGGCTCGACGCATGGCTGTGTTTGCGGCGATGGTTGCAGCGGTGGACCGCGGAGTTGGCCAGATCGTCAACCATCTGACGGATACGCATGACCTGGACAAAACGCTGATATTCTTCTTGAGCGACAACGGGGCTTGTTACGAATGGGGGCCGTTTGGTTTCGACGGGACTTCGCGCAGAGGAACGACGACGCTGCGGACCGGGGACAACTTGCGTGACGTTGGCGGTCGAGGCACCCATCAATCCTACGGTAGCGGCTGGGCAAATCTCGGTAACACACCCTTTAGGCTCTACAAGCATTTCACGCACGAAGGCGGCATCAGCACTCCGTTCATCGCCCATTGGCCAAAAGGAATCGGCAAACCTGACAGATGGGTTCGCGACCCGGCCCACGTGATGGACGTGATGCCAACGGTGATCGAGGTGGCAGGAGCGAAATACCCGGAAACGCTGAACGGCAACGCCATCACGCCGGTCGCCGGGACTAGCCTGATGCCGGCGTTGCGTGGCGAACGATTACCACAGCGATCCATCGGATTCGACCATCAAGCGGCTCGTGCGTGGCGAAAAGGCGACTGGAAAATCGTTTGGCCGAAACGCATGCCGCATGAAATTCAATGGGAACTGTACAACCTGGCTCAAGACCGATGCGAACTGCATGACCTGGCGGATCAGTATCCCGAGCGTGTTAACGAGATGGCTGCCGAATGGGAAAACTGGGCTCGGCACGTCGGAGTCATTTGGGAAGGCAACTAACCCCCCCTTCGGGATCGAAATGACCAGGCACGCCAAAGGCAACTTGGTCTAAGCCAGCGTGAAGGCGGGGAGACGGACAATCTCACCACCCTGAGTGGCGGACTGGTGAGCGCAGATTCCCACACACGTCCAATTGGCGCTGATCACTGCGTTCGGCCAGGGATCACGGTCCTCCAGCAATGCGTTTATAAACTCGTTAACCAAGTGCGGATGCGAGCCGCCGTGTCCGCCACCTTGTATGAACGACAGGTGGTCGGCGTCGTGGATTTCTTGAGGCAACGTAAACTTCTGAATGGATTCGGGCAGTAAATGGGCGTAGTCGGGTATCTCGACTTTCTCGGGAATCTCAGGTTCCGGCTTTTTGGCTGTGTGGATCACGTGCGGTTCATTTTCGACCAGCGTCCACTCAAAACTCTTTTTCGTGCCGTACACATCAAAGCTCTCGCGATACTGCCGGGCAACGTCGTAGAGAAACCGCCAAATGTGAGCGGTCAGGTCGTTGTCTTTGATTTTGACATGACAGGATTCCACGGCAAACGGATTGCCTGACTGTTTGGCGATATCCTCCCGCACCCGGCCGGAGCCAAAGCAGCTGACGTACTCGGCTAAACCGTTGACCAAACCCAGACAGGGGCTGACGACGTGCGTTGCATAATGCATCGGAATCATCCGTTGCCAATATTCCGGCCAGCCGTCCATGTCTTGCGGATGCGAAGCGGCCAGGTGTTGGATGTTTCCCAATTCACCTTGCTCGTACATCTGTTTGATGAACAGGAACTCGCGGCTGTAGACGACCGTCTCGGCCATCATGTACTTGAGCCCCGTCTGTTTTGTCCGCTGCACGATTTGTCGACATTCATCGATCGTGGTGGCCATGGGCACGGTACACATTACGTGCTTGCCGCTGTCCAGCGCTTTGAGAGTCATCCAGGCATGGTCCGGGATGGGGCTGTTGATGTGCACGAAATCGATGTCGCGATCGGCCAACACGTCCTCGAAATTCGTGTAGCGTTTTTCGATTCCGAATGAATCGCCAGCTTTGTGGAGTTCCGCCTGATCTCGCCGGCAGATCGCCGCAACATTAGCCTGGTGATGGGCCTGGTAAATTGGGATGAATTCCGCGCCGAATCCCAAGCCGATTACCGCCACATTGATTTGATCGTTCATCCTCAATCCGTCCTTTACCGCGACGGGGCATCCTGCGGTTTTCAACAGCGTTTTCGGGGTGCCTCAACCGATTTCGCGTGTTTCGAGTTCGCCGACTGACCCCGTATGTTGACGGCCACTTACTCAGGCAACTCCACTTGTCTCAGGCTTTTCAAATAGCATACCAAATCTAAAACTTCGTTGTCGTTGAGCGTGTTGAGAATGCCGTCTGGCATCATGGAGACGGAAGCCACCTTCCGCGATTCGATTTCCGATTTGGCGATCGCCACGGGTTCTGTTTCGTTGGCCACGCGCAGTTTAAGAATTCGCTCGTTTTCGTCGGCAACAACTCCCGAGTAAACTCGACCGTCCGCCGTGAGGACGATGCTCATTTTGTAGTCATCTTGAATGACGGCGCTTGGCGTAAGTATGTTACTGATCAAGTATTCGGTGTCGGCGCGGTTGGAACCGGTAATATCCGGCCCGATATTCGCGCCGTAGCCAAAAAGCTTATGGCACGTTGCACAAGCGCGGTTAAACAACAACCGGCCATTTGCGGCGTTGGCCTTTGACAAAGAATCGTTCGTCAGCAGATTGCGATACTTGGCCAATTGAGCTTCCTTGTCCGCCGAAAGTTCATCGACGGGTCCCCATACCTCGACAAATCCGGTACCGACCACCCGCCGCAGAATCCGGGCGACGTAAGCCGGTATGTCGCGGCGAGGGATCGTGCCCTGCTTGATCGCCATCGTCAGCTTCCAGCCAGAGCTGCTGCGTGCGGCCAAGGTGTGCACGGATTCCAGTTTGTCTTGTTCGCTGAGTTGCGCATACCGCTGCAACAGGCTGTCCGCCAGACCTTCATCATCAAACGCCGCCATGGCCCGAATGGCATCGCGTCGCAGCAAATCGTCGTCAAGCAGCTCAGGCAGTACTGGTTTCAGTTCGACACGTTTGCGCCCGGCCAGGCCGCGCAATGCCTGGCGACGATCGTCAATATGTGCCGACGTGTCTTGCAATGTCGTCAGCATGGTTTTGGCCGCGACCGTGTCGCCAAACTGCTGCGAAAGCTGCAAGGCAATCCGAGCTGATTCCTCGTCCAACGCGCGCATTTTCGCATAAACGCCGGGCCAGCTCGCAGGTGCGCTGACGTCGAAACGGCCTTCCAGACCGTCGCGCATACCCAGCAGCATCGCTTGCTGATTGGTTTCTGCGGCGTCGATGCCAGTCACCAGCGTCTCAAAATCTTCGGCGTCCGCCAGGCGTCGCGCGATATGCCGGGCGAGCATTGAAATCTTCGACGAACTGGCGAGTCGTAAAGCCCGATCAGGATTCTTGACCACCAGCGGCTCCAAGCCGAACCAAATCATTTTGGGTATGTTGTGATCGTCAACGTCTTCTTCATGTTGAGCAAGCGACTCGATAATCGGCCACTTCGACGGATCGGGCATTCGCTGTAACGAACTTGCCAAATACAAACGCACGACCGGAGAATCGTCCAGCGCCGCCATGCTGGCCATTTGATTCAATGTGTCCTTCGCCGCGGCCTGGTCTTCCATCAGCAATTGAATCGCCCAGGCTCGTACATATTCGTCGGGATCTCCAAGTGAAATCTGCAGATTTTTTTCTGTTAATGCGCCAATTATGTGCAATGTCCACATGGCTCGAAGCCGCACATCGGTCGGCCATTCGTTCTGCAGAGTGTTGCCGTCAAACAGTGCCCTCAGTTCGTTGACGGCCATGGCATCGATGGATCGCGTAACCGATCGATGTTGCAGAATGACACGCGCGCGGCGCGCGTGCCACGCGCTTTCGTTTGTTTGCAATTTGACTAACTGCCGATCACTTAGCTGCGTGAGATCGGCATAACGTCCAGCAAAGTCGGGTGGCGAGTTCGTTTGAGATGTAAAACGAAAGATGCGCCCGGTTTCTTTATTCAAAACTTCCTTGCCGCAGATGTCAGCATCGTGCCAGTCGAGAACGTATACGGCGCCATCCGGGCCAATTTCGACGCTAAAACCGATCCATTGAGCGTTGTTTGCCAGGGCAAAGTCATCGCCGTGATGTCCGACAAAGCCGCTACCGGAGGGTTCAAGGATGTCCGTCAGCACGGCGTGCTCGTGAATGTTAGCCATGAAAATTCGTCCCCGGTATGCGTCGGGAAACGCATCCGATAGGTAAATCCTCGCACCGCCGTGCGCCGAGCGGTGGCGGTGGTCGGCAATCGTTTGAATGTCGTTGTAGACGTAACGATTGAAATGGCTTCCACCCTGCCGATGATAAATGCCGCCCGGAACGACGTGCCACAGATGCGGAATCACGCAGGCCGTAATAAACAGTTGCCCTTTGGCATCGTAGTCGATGCCCCACGGGTTACTGAAACCGTGAGCAACGACTTCGAATCGGCGCTTGGTTGGATGGTACCTCCACACGCCTCCATTGATGTCGACCGGTTCACCGTCGAATTCAATCTGGCTGGGAAACGGATCACCGTGCTTGTACAGCTGGCCTTGGCCGGCAGGTAGCCCCACTCGTGATGGAGTCGCAAACCCCTGGCAGCCGTATAACCATCCGTCCGGGCCCCAATGAAAACTGTTCAGGGTTTCGTGTCGGTCGCGGATACCCCAACCGGTCAGCCGCACCTCGATGTCGTTCATGTCGGCCCGGTCGTCGCCATCTCGATCGGGGATGAACAGCAGGTTGGGTGGTGCGCCCAGCCAGAGGCCTCCCAGACCGACGGCAATGCCGGCCGGAAACGGGATGCCCTCGGCAAATACGCTGCGTTTGTCCGCAGCGCCATCGCGGTCGGTGTCTTCCAGAATCAGGATTCGGCTGTCCCCCGAATTAGCAAATCCGGTTCCACGCGATTCGTAGTCGCGGTTTTCGGCAACCCACAACCGTCCTTTCGAGTCCCAACAAAACGCCATCGGCTGCGTGATCGCGGGTTCCGAGGCAAAGACGTTGACTTGAAATCCGTCTTTTAACGTCATGTTTTGAACAGCCATCTGCGGGGTCAGGAATTTTGCACGGCGGCCTTCAAGTTGTGCTTGTTTCCATTGCGTCGAAGGCATGTCTTGTCCTGAAAAGCTTGACCATTGTTTGGTCAAGGCGACATCGTCCAGCTTGCCAGTAAACACAACCAGCTGATGGCGAATCCTTTCCTGTTTTCCCTTGGCGATTTTCCAGTCGCCCAGACGAGCGCGGGTCGGGCCAACTCCCAATTGACCGTCCACCCGCCACGGCTGAGGAAATCCTCC
>JBFILF010000002.1:0-35204 GCA_041599835.1 Pirellulaceae bacterium | reverse complement strand
TCATCACTCAAGCTTTGAAATGCCCGCAGATCCAATTCCCCCCGTTTTCCTCCGTCCGGCGACATCAATTCCACTTCGAACGATTGATCAAGCCGTGGGTCAAATGAACGGGGTGAAACCATTTCTTGTGAAAACGTATCCAACAATCGGGCATCACTGTCGGCGTTGGCCTGTTCCTGGGTCAAGCGATCATGTGCCTCGTCGAGCAGGCTGAATGTGTTGAGTGTTCCGATGACAACCTCCTGGCCTTCTTCGGTTTCGCCGACCGACAGGTACCGGTATGGGATGAGCGCCAACAAAAACAGGATGACCACATGCAGAAAAACGGCGCCCAGCACTGACATCCACCGCTCCACCCATAGACTGGGTGACTGCAACTCCGAATCAACGACGGTTGTCGGCGTAGCGCGAGGAAGAATGATCGTGGCTCGGCAGTGTGGGCATTTGCCGCGCGTGCCCAGTTGATCGGCGGTGATCGAAAACGCTTTACCGCAATGCGTGCAGGTTAATTTCATCAATGCAACCGCTGGGCGTGACCAATACTTGCCTGGCTGTATTATTGGCTCGCGGCGTGAAACAACAAGCTTTTTCGCCGGCTTAACGCGAATCTTTCGGACGGCTGGCCGTCCGACCCTGCGGTCCTCGTTCGACAAAAGCAAACTCGGCCCACACCGGCAGATGACGAGAGATTTGTAGCGCTTCTTCTAACGACAGATTAAACCGCTTCATGAAATCAAATACACCGGCTTGTCCAGTGAATTCATCCGTGGCCAGAGGATCGATGAGCAGGTTGGCCAGCTGACGGGATTGGGCAGTGTCGGTTGGCGTACCGGCAATCAGAAAATCGAGTCCGTGGCGAAAGCTCATTTCGCGCAAATACGAGTCGTCGGCGTTAAAGTGCCCCACCATGATCACATCATCCTCGCCGCGCCCATCGTTGCGGACGGAACGAAACAGCTGGTTTAGATGCTGGATTTCCTGTTCCGGCGCCAACGGGTTGATGTGCAGGTTGATCAGATTGAACGTGAACGCCTGCTGGGGATCGGCCGGTCGCGTGCGAAACCATGCGACCAGCGGTTTCTGTCGCATTAAGCCGTCAGGATCACGCACCGTGTAGCATCGCGATGCCTCGAGCTCGATGGTATCCGCGTCATATATAAAACTGATCGCGGCGGGCGCGGCAGATGTTCCGCGTGCTCCCAGTGGCGCGCAACGATATCGGCGACCAGTTTGGTTCACGCTGTCGACGAGGTTGTGCAAATCGTATGCGCCGGCGGCGGCGGGCCGCTGCACGGCGACGACGTCAAATTGTCGAATGACCTCGGCCAGCGTATGCGTTAACCGTGGATTTACCGCCGCCGGCTGGTCGGCAGGATGGAGATTGAACGCCGCAATCCGAATGACCTGTTGTTCGGCGACTTGCCAATTTGCCAACTTGCCAGTAATGACATTCCACGATTGAAACTGCTGGGCCGCCAACCGAAAAAAGTCGCCAGGTCCGTGAATTTTGTCCTTGTGGTACAGGGTCCAGCCGCCGACCACAATCGTCAGCACCAAAGCCACCGTCAACAGAAACCTGCGCACCAATCCAACCTCACAACCACAGTGAATGGAATCTCTCACCACCCGCAGTCTTCAGCATCGACCGCTGCCGGTCATTTCCACAACTTTGGATGGGCCGAAACGATTAGATGCACCGTTTCCCACAGCGTGCGATCGGCAAACTTGCCGCAGACGCGACAAAGCGAACTCAGGCAGCCGTGACGACACCTGATGCTTCGTCACTGGCTGGCCGCCGTCTTTCCTCCAAGACCGTGATCGCCACTTGATCATCCAGATTGGGCCGAAACACGATCAGCAACAACAACGGAACGTACCAGGCCAAAAACAATCCGCCCCCGTCGCCATGCCAATATTGGACCGCCACCATCGCAGCGGCCGTGCAACTGATCAGGCTGGCCAGGTTTTTGGTGGCCGGCCAAAACACATAGGAAACACACAACACGATAAATGCCACCAGCAATGGCAATCGGAACCAGTGCACCCAGTTCAAAGCCCAAATCCCGCCGAGGCCCGTCGTCCGCGGCAGCCAAAATCCAAAAATCGATTTCAGCTGGTGCCAAAAACCGTTGAAGTCGATCGAGGTCAAAATCAGACTCGAAACGACGACAACGATCGCCAGGACGGCCCCCACCGTAAAGCGGATGCGTCCCCGCTCCCAGTAGAAACTGATCCACAGCGGCAGCAGAAAAAACGGATAGTAACAAACGCCGGCGGCCAATCCCATCAACGCGCCGGCCACTAACGGTTTGCGAAACGCGGCCACGGACCACACCATCAACGCGCCCGGCAACAAGTGCCAGGAGTCGCCGGCGAATTGCGCCGTGTAGGGCAGCATGAGGAAGATGGTTCCCATGCCGACGCCCATCTGAAAACTGCCGAAGTGGTGATAGCCAATAAACACCAGGCCGCCCACGATGGCCAATTGAGACAGGATCGCCATGATCCGGGCCACATCCAGGTAAACACTGGTTTGAGCGAACAGCTGTTCGTCAGTCACTTCCGCATCCGGCGCGGGCCGACCGTTGGAGTCGACAAACGTGGGTATGGCGGGAATCAGGTGCAGCAGCGGGTAGCCCGGCCCGTGCTTTTGGAATTCGTCCGCGTCATAGTTGGCACTGCGGTTCACCAGTTGGGCCGCGCCCTTAGGGCCGGATAAATCGGCTGGTTGGCTGGAGAGCACATTGGCAAACAAAAAAATCATCAAGCTGCAGGCCAAAAACACCAGCCCGCCGAGAGACAAATTGGGTTCCAACATCGGTTTCCGTTTGATCAACGGGTCGTACCACAGCCGCACTAACCAAACCAATCCCATGGCGAATAGCCACAGGTATCCGTAACGCTGCAGCCTCTCGTATCGAGTTAGCGCGGGGGGTGATGCATCGTCGGAGCCGGTTGTGGTGGCGCCCGCATCTTGCTCGCTGGCGGGTGACGGCGACGGTTTCGCTTGTGCCTGGGATTCCATCACCAATTGGGTCGCATTGGACTTGATTTGTTCGGCATGTCGGCCGTGCTTTTGTCCGTAATGGACCATCAGTAACCCGGGGGCCAGCAGGATGATCAAGATCAAATCAAAGTTGCGAAAGCTCCAAAACCGATTGAACTTGAAAAACAGCGCCAGCATCAACAGCGACGATAGGTACGCCCAGGTCGACGGTTCGATGGGTTCAAATCCAAACGGGACGTAGTTCATGTGGGCATTGGCGCGCTGAGTGGTGGACGCGTGAAGAACGAGGTGGTGGAGAGAGCCCAATGATGTGCTTACCTTCAGATTAAACGTGTCGTTTTAACTGACAACAGGGGATTCGGGCCTTTTTGCCGGAAAACATAAGGGATTTGACCCAAAAGTGTTAAAGTTGAATCGATTTAACGTTGGGATGGAGTGGATCAAGCACGAAACTTGATGGACGAAGCGCGAAGCACCTCAACTCTGGGTTGGCATTCGTCCGTCGCCGTTTGCTCAGGAACCGGGACGGCCGTGTGCGCGGGCGACGGGACCAGGGCATCGGGCACGATCAACTGGACTCGCCATTGGCAACCCCTAACAGCAAGGTCGCGAGCAGCGGCGAGCAATGGAGAAAACTGCACCTAACACAGCGAACCCGGGATCAGCGAAGCACGATGCACCGGGTGCGGACTAGGCACTTTGCTGTTCGCCGTTCGAACTTCGGGTCGACCGCTCTTGGATCGGATTATCGATTTCCGTAAAATGCGGCGAAGTCGCATTCGTTCTGCCGTCCATACCATCGTTTAGCTTTTGGTTAGGCAACCCACCGCTTGCACGCGGCGGTGATGGACCACCCGATATCCGTGCCGCTCAGGAGGTTGTTCAGCATGTCGTCCAAGGAGACGGAGGCGTCCCACGACCTTCCCGTTGCGAAACGTTCGCCGATTTATACCCTGGCGCTGGCGACAGTATTGTTTGTGTTTTGGCTGCTCTGGTCAGGGCATTTTGGCGATCCGCTGCTGTTGGGATTCGGAGTGTTTTCCTGTTTGGTTGTCGTCTTGTTGTCGCGGCGGATGAACATTGTCGACGACGAAGGCGCCCCAGTGCAACTTGGAATCCGGCCGTTTCGTTACGCTCCCTGGCTGATCAAAGAAATCGTGTTGGCCAATGTTGACGTGGCCAAACGTATTTTGCACCCGCGGCTACCGATTCAGCCGGGGATGATTCGAGTCAAGGCCATGCAAAAAAGCGATTTGGCTAAAGTCATTTTTGCCAATTCTATTACGCTAACCCCGGGCACCGTTTCGGTGGATATGCAAGATGACATCGTGTCCGTCCATGCACTGACGGCCGACGACGCCGCGGAAGATGCTTCGGGAGACATGAATCGCCGTGTTGCCAAACTGGAAAGGTCCCCTTGATGTTTGTCGTCGCCATGGCGGCCATATTGGTAACCACGGCGCTGGCTTTGGTGCGAGCGTGGTTAGGCCCAACAGTGTTTGATCGAATCCTGGCGCTGAACATGTTCGGCACCAAGACGGTATTGTTGATTTGCGTGATTGGATTTTTGACCGATCGCCCAGATTTTCTGGACCTGGCGTTGCTCTATACGCTGATCAACTTCATCGGCATGATCGCGCTGTTGCGGTTTTCCAAGTACGGTCACTTCGCCGACGTCCAATTGGAAGAAAGGGTGCATTGATCGTGCCGCTGTTGTTTGACATCCTTAGCTGGATTTGCCTTGCCGCCGGATCGTTGTTTGCCGTGGTCGGTGGCATTGGCGTTATCCGCCTGCCCGATTTTTACGCTCGGCTGCACGGCGCTGGTATCACCGATACCATGGGTGCCGGATTGTTGATCCTGGGATTGATGCTGCAGTCCATCCAGGTGGGGATGGCCGGGACCGACGCGCATCCCTGGCTGGTCACCGTCAAACTGCTGATGATTCTGGCGTTTCTGCTAATGACCAGCCCCACGTCCTGCCATGCACTGTCTCAAGCGGCCATGACACACGGCTTGCGACCATGGACCTCCGATGGCGAGGAGGAAACCCGCCAGTGACCGAAATTGAAACGCAAGTGATCGACATTCTGGTGCTGTCGCTGCTGGCCATCACGGCGGTCACGATCGTGCGCATGAGGGAACTGTGGTCGGCCGTGATGCTAACCGGATTGTTCAGTTTTCTCGGCGCCAGTTGGATGGTCATTTTGGATGCACCAGATGTGGCGTTTACCGAGGCGGCGGTCGGCGCCGGGATTTCCACGTTCCTCATGCTGGCCACGCTGGCCCTGACCAACCGCGAAGCCAAACTGGTCACGAAACGATCTCGGATATCGTTGGTGGTGGTCGTCGTGACGGGTGTGATTTTGGTATTTGGGACGTTTGACATGCCGCGCTACGGTGATCCCAACGCGCCCATACATTTGCACGTCGCGCCGCAATATTTGGCCGACGAGGTGCCCAGCACCACCGGCCATCATGCTGAAGTGCACGTGCCGAACGTGGTGACAGCGGTGCTGGCCAGTTACCGAGGCTACGACACGCTGGGTGAAACAGTCGTGATTTTTACGGCCGGCATCGGCGTGCTGATGTTGCTCCGCGACCGGAACCCAAAAAAATCACCACCGAAAGCGGACAAGGCCCGGTCATGAAACACCATACGATTCTGCGAATCGTTTCCAAGTTGCTGATCCCGTATATCCTGCTGTTTGCGTTTTACGTGCAGTTTCACGGTGACTACGGACCCGGCGGCGGATTTCAGGCCGGCGTGATTTTTGCGTCGGGCTTCATTTTGTATGGACTGGTGTTCGGGTTGAAACAGACGCGCCGCGTGGCGCCTCCTGCCGTGATTGAAGCGCTGATTGCCTGCGGCGTGCTGATCTTTGCCGGGACTGGGGTGGCGGCGATGTTGCTGGGTGGCAACTTTCTCGATTACGGATTACTGGAACATCACCTGTTGGAAGGATATTTGCCGCACGGCCAGCACTTGGGCATTCTGCTGGTGGAATTAGGGGTCGGCATCACCGTGGCGGCCGTGATGATTGCCATTTTTTATTCGTTTGCCGGCAGGGAACTCAAGCGATGAGCAGTTTGCCCGGTCTGTTCAATTACTGGATTGTGATCATGTTGATGATGACCGGTTTTTACATCGTAATCTCGCGTGGCAATTTGATCAAAAAAGTCATCGGTCTGAATATTTTTCAGATCTCGGTATTTCTGCTGTACATTTCCATGGGCAAAGTCGCCGGCGGCACGGCCCCGATCAAACCGGCAAAAAGTTTTGAATCGGGTAGCGCGCTACAATCGTTCACCAACCCGCTGCCCAGCGTGCTGATTCTGACTGCCATCGTGGTGGGCGTGGCAACGACGGCGATGGCCTTGGCGCTGATCGTGCGCATCCATGAAGCCTACGGCACGATCGAAGAGGATGAGATTCTTGACATGGATCAGGAGACCTGATGGAGCAGCATGTTCCGGTCCTCGTGATCATCACGCCGTTAATCGCGGCGCCTTTGTGTGTATTGATTCGCCACCGCAGGTTGGTGTTTGCGTTCAGCCTGCTGGTGTGCTGGGCCACGTTCGTCATGACGGCACTGCTGCTGGCCCGCGTGCTGGAAACGGGAGTGATTCGATACGAATTGGGCGGATGGTTGCCGCCATGGGGGATCGAATACCGGGTCGATGCGCTGAGTGCCTTCGTGATGTTGTTCGTGGCCGGTATCGGTGCCGTCGTCGCGACGTACGCGCCGCACAGCATCACCCGGGAAATCCCCAGCAAGCGTCACTATTTGTTTTTCACGCAGTACCTGTTGTGCCTGGCCGGATTGCTGGGAATCACCATCACCGGCGATTTGTTCAACCTGTTTGTGTTTCTGGAGATTTCGTCACTGTCGTCCTATGCCCTGATCAGTTTGGGCAAATCGCGACGCTCGTTGACGGCCGCCTTTCAATACCTGGTGATGGGCACCATCGGCGCCACGTTCGTGTTGATCGGAATTGGCCTGATGTACATGATGACCGGCACGTTGAATATGGCCGACATGGCCGAGCGGCTGACCGGGACGGTCGCCATCAACGGCCAGCTGCTGGTGGTCAATGAGACGCGGACCGCCCTGGTGGCCTTTGCGTTTTTATCGGTCGGCATCAGCATCAAGATGGCACTGTTCCCGCTGCACTTGTGGCTGCCCAACGCCTACACGTTTGCCCCCTCTGTGGTCACTGCGTTTCTGGCCGCCACCGCGACCAAAGTTTCCGTATACATCTTGTTGCGATTCGTGTTCACGGTGTTTGGCTCCGATCTGTCATTTACCAAGCTGCCTTTGGACTTGCCGTTGATGGTGCTGTCGTTGTTCGGCATCTTGATTGCCTCGGCGACTGCTATTTTTCAATCCAATATCAAACGCATGTTGGCTTTCTCCAGCGTGGCGCAGATTGGATACATCGTGCTGGGAATCAGTTTCGTTTCGGTCACCGGATTGACTGGCGGCATCGTGCATCTGTTCAATCACGCGTTGATCAAGGGAGGCCTGTTCCTGGCCATGGGGTGCCTGGCGCTGCGATTGGGGTCGGTGGAACTGGAAGCGCTCCGCGGGATGGGCCAGCGGATGCCGCTGACGATGTTCGCCTGGCTGCTGGGCGGCCTGGGGCTCATCGGCGTGCCGCTGACCGCTGGATTTGTCAGCAAGTGGTACTTTATCAGCGCCGCGCTGGAAAACGGTTGGTGGCCGGTAGCGGTGTTGGTTCTGGTTAGTTCATTGTTGGCGCTGGTCTACGTGTGGCGCGTGGTGGAAGTGGCATATTTCCAGCCGCCCTTGGAACGGCAGTCGGAAATCCGTGAAGCGCCCATCGCCATGTTGATCCCCACGTATGCGTTGATCGGAGCATCGATCTTGTTTGGCATCTGGACACCGCTGTCAGCCGGTGTGGCAAGTCATGCGGCCGAAATCCTGTTTGAAGGGATGCCATGACCGAAGAGCTGACCATTCAACTGGCGCTGGCGCTGCCGCTGGCGGCGACATTGCTGACCGGCCTGTTGAGCGGAACACCCAATTTGCGGGAGACCATGACGCTGATCGTGGCCGGCGGGCTGCTGGCCGTTGTGGCGTCGCTGACGCCAGCCGTATTGGCCGGCCAGCGGCCGTCGTTGTATTTGTTGGAGATGTTGCCGGGACTCGGCATCGCCTTTGAGATCGAACCGCTGGGCATGATGTTCGCGCTGGTGGCCTCCAGTCTGTGGATTGTCACCACGTTTTATTCGATCGGTTACATGCGGGGACACAACGAGCAACATCAAACTCGATATTACGCTTGCTTTGCCGTGGCGATTTTCGCAGCGATTGGCGCAGCCATGTCGGCCAACATGTTTACGTTGTTCATTTTCTACGAAGTTTTGACGTTGTCGACCTATCCGCTGGTGGCCCATCATGGAACGGCTAAGGCCCGAAAAGGTGCGCGAACTTATTTAAGCATCCTGCTGTTCACGTCCATTGCTTTTTTGCTGCTGGCCGTGGTGTGGACGTGGACGCTGGCCGGCACGTTGGATTTTCGCCGCGGTGGAATTCTCGCGGGCAAGGCCAGCGATTCGGTGCTGCTGATATTGTTGGGGTTGTACGTGTTCGGCACCGGTAAAGCCGCCGTGATGCCGTTTCACCGCTGGTTGCCGGCGGCCATGGTCGCGCCGACCCCCGTTAGCGCGCTGTTGCACGCCGTGGCGGTCGTCAAAGTCGGCGTGTTTACCGTGATGAAAGTCGCGATATACATTTTCGGCGTCGACCTGATGGCGGAGACCGGCATATCAGTTTGGTTCATGTACGTCGCCGCGGCGACGGTGCTGATCGCCTCGCTGGTGGCACTGACCAAGGATAATCTCAAGGCGCGGCTGGCTTATTCGACCGTGAGCCAACTGTCGTACATCGTGCTGGGGGCGATGCTGGCCAATCAGTGGGGGGTTATTGGCGGCGGGCTGCATATCGCAATGCATGCGTTTGGAAAAATCACCTTGTTTTTCTGCGCCGGGGCGATTTACGTTGCCGCCCACAAAACCGAGATCAGCGACATGCGCGGCATTGGCCGCATCATGCCGTTCACGACGTTTGCCTTTCTGTTGGGCGCGATCAGCGTTATTGGCCTGCCGCCGTGTGGCGGGTCGTGGAGCAAATGGTACCTGGCGCTGGGGGCGGCCGAGGCGCGGCACGAATGGCTGGTAGCCGTGTTGATGATTAGTTCGCTGCTGAACATCGCGTACTTGATGCCGATCCCTATCCGGGGGTTCTTTTCGGCTCCCGATGGCCAGAGTGAAAACGAACCGGCAATCAAGGAGGCTTCGTTATTCTGCGTGGTGCCCCTGTGCTTCACCGCCATCGGCGGCGTGCTGTTGTTTTTTTTGGCCGACCATTTGTACGAACTACTGGCGCCGATTGCGTCGCTGCACGTTTGAATTTGCCTGTTCCAAGGCATGTGAAAATGAATTCAGAAAACGATAACACGGAAAAAACGTATTGGCTGGACCGTCCCGCCAACGTCAACAAGGTTGTGTATGCGTTGTATGCCGTTTGCGCGATGCTGGTGCTGGCGGATCTGCTGTATCACAAACATGTTCATTTCGATTTCGAAAAGTGGTTTGGTTTTTTTGGGTTTTTCGGATTCGTTGCCTGTGTGGGGCTGGTGTTGGCGGCCAAAGTGCTCGGCGTTTTGTTGAAACGAGACGAGGATTACTATGATGAGTAATTGGCCGCCGGGGCTGATTCTGATCATCGGCGCCTTGTTACTGCCGCTGTTACGGGGACGCGCGCAGGCGGCGGCTTTTCTGATGTTGCCGGTACTCAGCGCGGCGCATCTGCTGTGGTTCCTGCCCGCCGGAACGTCGGTGGAAATCGGTCTGTTCGGATATACGCTGAATCCAATTCACATCGATCGGCTCAATCTGGTTTGGGGATATATCTTTCACATTGCGGCGTTTGTCAGCGCGCTGTATGCGCTGCAGGTCCGCGACCCGCTCCAACATGTGTCGGCAATGATTTACGCGGGCGCGGCGATCGGGGCCGTGTTGGCCGGCGACTTGATCACGCTGTTTGTGTACTGGGAACTGACAGCCATTTCGTCGGTATTTCTGATCTGGGCGCGGCGGAGCGAGCGGTCGTACCGGTCGGGGATGCGGTACCTGATCATCCAGGTTGGCTCGGGCATGTTGTTACTATCGGGCATCCTGTTGCATTTCCGGGACACCGGTTCGCTGGGATTCACGGAAGCGTTTTACACGCTGCTGCCCAGTGACGTGGACCACTTGTGGCTGGGATTGACGTCGCCTGGTACGCAGCTGATTTTTATCGCGTTCGGCATCAAAGCGGCGTTTCCCCTGTTGCACAACTGGCTGACCGACGCGTATCCGGAAGCGACGCCCAGTGGGACGGTGTTTCTCAGCGCGTTTACGACGAAGCTGGCCATTTACGCGCTGGCGCGCGGATTTCCCGGCACCGGGATATTGATATACATCGGCGCGGTGATGACTGTTTTTCCGATTTTTTTTGCAATCATCGAGAACGACCTGCGTCGGGTTTTGTCGTACAGCCTGATCGATCAATTGGGCTTCATGGTCACCGGCATCGGACTGGCAAATTTTGTCCACCACCCACACGTGGCCGAGATGGCGTTGAACGGGACGGCGGGACACGCCGTGGCGCACATCCTGTACAAAGGACTGTTGTTCATGACCATGGGCGCGGTGCTGATGCGGACCGGTACCATCAATGGCTCCGAGCTGGGAGGACTGTACAAATCAATGCCGTGGACAACGGCGTTTTGCATCATCGGTGCGGCATCGATATCCGCGTTCCCGCTGTTCAGCGGTTTTGTCACCAAATCGATGATCTTCTATGCTTGTGCCGAACAGCATCTCACGGAAGTGTGGTTGGTATTGCTGGTTGCGTCGGCCGGTGTGTTTTTTTACTCGGGCATCAAGATACCTTTTCTTGCGTTCTTTGCCCACGATTCCGGACAGCGCGTCAAAGAGGCCCCGTGGAACATGCTGTTGGCGATGGGTGTGGCGGCGGCGCTGTGCATTCTGATTGGCGTCATGCCGGGACCGCTGTACGCCATATTGCCGTTCGAAGTCACGTACCAGCCCTACACCGTCATGCATGTGATCACTCAACTGCAATTATTGATGTGGTCAGCCCTGGCCTTTACGGTGCTGATGCGGACAGGTATTTATCCACGTGAAATCCGATCCATTAATCTGGATTCCGACTGGACGTATCGCAAGGCCTTTCCGGCGATGATTGGCGCGATCCGTGGGGTGGGACAACGCGTGGGCGATCAACTAAAAGGCGCGTTGACGAGCCACCTCAAAAAGCTGTACGAATTCCTGCGGCAGGCCAATGAGTCACAGGAATTTTTTGAAAGAAACTGGTCGACCAGCACGATGGTATTCCTGGCGACCGTGCTGCTGGTGATTTATTTGCTGCTGTACTATTTGTAGTCCGACTCATCATTCAACGTGTGCTGGCGCCGTTTGACGAGCGTGATTTCATTGCCGGATTCGTTGTGGGCGACTTCGTCCATGAAAGTGCGAATCAGCAACAAGCCTCGTCCGCTGGGTTTCAGCAGGTTTTCAGCACAGGTGGGATCGGGAATGGACTCCGGGGTGAATCCAGGACCGTCATCTCGAATGCAAAACCGTATTTCCTGATCGGAAAAATCAGCTTGCAGTCTCACCCGCCGGCCGCAAAACGGCTCACAGTCTTTGCGGGTTTGCAATTCATCAAAAAACCGCGATTCGCAGTCTGTGTCTTTCAACTGCGAATCCAGCTCAAGATTTCCGTGACAGATCGCATTGGTTAACGCCTCGTCCAACGCCATCGAGATTCGCAACCGGTCTTTGGTCGCCCAGGAAGGCAAGTGGCTGTTGAACGACTCGACGAGCTGGGCGATTTGCCCAATCTCATTGTCCAAGACAAACGCCAGGCGGCTGGTATCGCCTTCCAATTCCTTGTTGGCCGTGCGTTTGATGTGCTCGTTCAACTCCAGGACATTTTTGGCGGTCGGTACCAAGTCCGATTGCAATTGGTCTTTAGGCGAGTAATTCGCCGCTCCAGCGGACAGTGCCTGCAGCGAGATTTTTTCGCTGCCGTAAGCGGTGACCAGCACGACTGGCACGGAATCAAATCGTTTCCGGATTTGCTTGACTAACTCCAGGCCGTCGACGTGAGGCATTTGCAGATCGGTCACCACCAGGTCCACCTCCTGCTGCTCGAGATACTGCAGGGCCTCGCTACCATCACTCACGGAGTGCACGGACCAGGACGGTTCGCGCTCAAGCAGCCGACTGATGAGTTTGCGATCAACCGGATTGTCGTCGGCGACCAGGATGCTAGGCATGCGTGTTTAAGAATGACGAACCGAGTCGAGATAGACGGTAGCTGAGAGCTTCATAATTATAGAATGTGGCAGGTATAAAACAGTATGTTTCAAACGATTTCTGCAGAATTGTCGTTTCGTTCAGCCCCCCAATAAGAACTTGCTGGCCGCTTACGGCAATTGCCGCACATCGACAAACTGGCCACTTTCCACGAGCGACGGCAGCCGCGTGATGACCTCCATTAAACGGACAGCCGCTGCCTGAGGACCCGGCATTTCAGCTGTGTGCCGACGGGATTTGAGGTTTTCCAGGGATTCAAATCGCGGGTCGGCTGGTCGTGAACAAAGGTAATCCTGCATCGCGGTATCCACCAAACCCGGCGCCAGCGCGGACAAATGCGTATCCGGATTTTCCCGCGCGTACAGCAACGTCAACATATTCAAGGCCGCTTTGGAAATGGAATACCCGCCCCAACCGCGGTTGCCGTTGACCGCGGCACCGGAGGAGATTGCAACCACCTGACGAACGTGACGGGGCGGCCGCAAAATTGTGTCGAGGATGACCTTGTTGGCCCACACGTTGGTATCCATCAAATGCCGCAGCTGATCTAGCGAGGTGTCTCGCATGTCGGCGATTTCGCCCAGGATTCCGGCGTTCAGAATAACAAGATCAAGCGACGTGTGTTCGGGCAACAGCGAGCCGACGGTTTCGGTCAACGAATCGAACTCGGTGAGGTCCTGGGCTGCAAACTGAAACCGCTCGTGCGGCAACAAATCGCCGGGAGATCTGCGACTAACCCCGAACACTTGGTCGCCGCGCTGCAGGCACTCGGTCGCCAGTCCCCATCCCAGCCCGGAACTGACACCCGTAATGAAAACGTTTTTCATGAATGATGCCCGCCAGTTCACGCGGTTTGACGACCAGGACGGATTGACGACCAGAACCGCCTGGCCAGCCGGCTAAAAGTCCTGTTCAAAGGTTGCTCGGCTGCCGTCCGGCAGGCGGGCATAGATTTCGACGTCTTTGGGCCGCTCCGCGCGAATGTTCAACGTGGACCCGGTACGACTGACAAACCGATCGAGCAGAAAGCCCCGCGCCTGGCCTGGCTGCAACGGCACGTTGTGCTCGTAAATTTGATAGTTTCGATTGATTCGCACGTTAATGTGAGTCCACGGTTCGTCGCCAGTGTTCTTAACGATTATGGTTGCCAGCGGCATTGGCGTTCGCTGGTCGGTGGGCAGTTCGTAATAGCTGGCCGGCGGGACACTTTGCAAAGCCACCTCGGCCTTCAATTCGCCCGGTCTCACCGGCGGCATCGTCAACTGCAGCCAGGAAATCGTAATCACCGGCACAAAACACATCAGCGCCAACAACGTTGTCAGTCCGCGGCGGGTGAGCACCGGCGCCGACCGGACTTTCGACGACGGAGAATTGGAAAGATAGGTTTGGGAATGATTCATATTTTGTAAGCCATCTGGCGGTGCCGGCAGTTGGCCCGCGCCGGCGGAATCGCAGGAGGCGGCAGGCGTTTTGACTAACGGCAACAATATTTAATTGTATGGAGGAATCGATACTCCGCCACAGTCATCCATCGGGTAAGCGGGTAAGATAAAGTATTCCTGCTCATTCCCTACTTTTAACCGCTGCCTACAGCCGAGATTAACCGACGGCGGCTCTGCAATGCCCGGATCCAATCACCGATTCTCCGTCAACCTTGACTGGCTGATCAAACTTCGTTGGGTGGCGGTGGCCGGCCAGTTGATCACAATCACCGGCGCGGTGGTGGGCGTGGGAATACCGATCACCCTTTGGCCACTGGCGGTGGTCATCGGGTTGACGGTCGTCTCCAACTTTTTGCTGATGTTTTGGTTCGCGCGGGTCACCACCAGCCACTACAACGAAGCGACGTGGAACTTGATCCTGGGCCTGGTTATGACGATGGATATGTTGTCTCTGACAACATTGCTGTTTACCACCGGCGGCCCGACGAATCCGTTCTGTCTGTTTTTCTTCGTCAATCTCAGCCTCAGCGCGGTGGTGTTGCATCGCAATTGGGCTTGGGGATTGAATCTGCTGGCGATCGTCTGTTATCTCTGGCTGATGTTTCAGCACGTCTCGGTGCCTCAACTCAATTTGGGAATCGCGCTGATGCCGATTCGAGAAAGCGGCGTGGTGTCGCTGCCCCAGATTGGACTGTTGCTGGCCTTTGCCACCTGCTCAAGCGTCATTGTGTACTTCATGACGCGCTTGACCGGTGAATTACGCCAGCAGGAAATCGATTTGCGGTTGGCGCAGCAGCAACAGGCGCGGAGTGAAAAACTCGAGGCACTGGGCACGCTGGCCGCCGGCGCCGCCCACGAATTGTCCACGCCGCTGACCACGATCGCTTTGGTGGCCAAGGACGTGGAACAGGTATTGAAACAACAAACCATGGACGGCCACATCAGCGCCGATGTGATCGAAGACGTGGGATTGATCCGCGGTCAATTGGATCGCTGCAAACGGATCCTGGATCGAATGGCGTCTCACGCCGGTGAAACAGTCGGCGAAATGATGCAGCGAATCAGCGTGGGCCAATTGTGGGAGGAGGTAATCGAAGAACTCGAATCGGCTGACGACGTGGCCGTTCAGTTCACAGGTAATTGCCAAAATAGAACACTGAGCGTTCCCGTCGACGCCTTGTCGCAGGCGCTCCGCGGGCTCGTCCAGAATGCCTTGGACGCTTCGGCCACGAACCATTCCGTCGAGGTGACGATCAGCGATCACGGCTCGGTAACCGAATGGGAAATCCGCGATATCGGGTCCGGCATGAGCGACGACGTGCTGAAACGGGTCAGCGAACCATTTTTCACCACCAAACAACCCGGAAAAGGGATGGGACTTGGCGTGTTTTTGGCCAAAAATGTGGTGGATCGGCTGGGTGGTTCGGTACGCATCGAATCCACGCCCGGAAAAGGCACGAAAGTTAACGTGGTTTTGCCACGCACTGCGAATCCCTCGTTGCGAACCCCCGAAATTGATCTGGTTGAATCCATTGAAACAGCAACTGAAAAAGAAAATTCTGGTCGTCGATGACGATGACACGTTGCGAAACCGCATGGAAAAGTCGCTGAAGTTCCGCGGCCTCCAGGTTACTTGCGCCGCGAACTTTGACGAGGCTGTGGCAGCGTTGCAGCGCGAACAACCGGAGTTGGCCGTGATTGATCTCAAAATGCCGGGAAAATCCGGAATGGAGCTGTTGACGGAAATCTCGCAACACTCTCCACACACCAAAACGGTGATCCTCACCGGTTACGGCAGTATCAGCAACGCCGTCGAAGCGATCAAACATGGTGCCGTCAATTACGTGACCAAACCGGCCGACGCCGACCAGGTGCTGGCGGCGTTGGACGAATCGCCTACCCAAAGTGACGCCGCCATTGCGGTGCCGTCCTTGGCGGAGGCCCAATGGGAACACATTCAACGCGTGTTGGCCGAATGCAATGGCAACATCTCCGAAGCGGCGCGGGTGTTGGACATTCCGCGGCGAACGCTTCAACGAAAACTCAAAAAGCTCGCGCCTTGAGTACCGCTCGACCCATCTGAATGCCTCGCCTCAGTCAATGCGCCATTTCGGCACACCCCCCAAAAGTATGCGACGAAATATCGCGTCGCAGATATGCGTTTAATGCGGTAAATTTCTGGTCACACGCGCGATTTTTTCTGAACGTTTCATCTTGTCCGGCTGTGCGGCAATCGTACACCCGCAATTTCTCGGGTGTTCTGGCCGGATTTGCAGCGGGACTGGAATTGGTTTGTGCCATGCAAGAATTTCATTTTCCGAATTGGGTCAACAAGTTCACTTTGCTGATTATTGGCGGCGTGCTGGTCATCGGTGGGTACCTGGCAACCTGTTTGTATGCGGCCACCTTGCCGACGACAGTTAACGTGGGCCACCGGCCGATGCAACCGGTTCCGTTCAGTCACAAATTGCACGCTGGCGAATTAAAGCTCGATTGCCGCTACTGCCATAACACCGTGGAAACGACGGCTCATGCGGCCGTCCCACCGACCGAAACCTGTGGCAATTGTCATGGGGCCAATCGCGTCAAACCGGGCGCCACGCTGGGCGTGGTGCATCCCGAAAGCGACTTGCTGGAACCGGTTCGACGCAGTCTGGAATCGGGCGATCCGGTGGAGTGGATACGCGTGCACGATCTGCCGGATTTTGTGTATTTCAATCACGCCGCGCACGTGACGCGCGGTGTCAGTTGTGTGACTTGCCACGGCCGCATCGACAAGATGGAAATTGTCACGCAAGTCAAACCGCTTTCGATGGCCTGGTGTCTGGAGTGCCATCGCAATCCGCACCAATACATTCGCGATCCCGAATTGATTACCCAGCTGGATTACCAGCCGCCCGAGGGTCAGACATTCGAGGAATACGGTAAAACGTGGGCGGAAAAGCTGGAGATTAACCCCAACGTCAGTTGCTCAACCTGTCACCGATGATCAAACCAAGCCAATCAAAAAAATACTCGCGCAGCCTGGATGAACTCGAGGGTTCTCCTCAGCTGGACCAGGTAATCGATCACGACTTTGCTGCCGCGGCGCCTCCTGCACAGGACGGCATCTCGCGACGCCGCTGGTTGCAGTTAATGGGCGCGTCGCTCGCGTTTGGATCGATGGCAGGGTGTCGATATCCATCTGAAGTCATCGCGCCGTTTGCCTTTCGACCGCATGGTCGGATGCCGGGTATTCCCGATTCGTACGCCACGATGCTGGAATTCGGTGGCATGGCCAAACCGTTGTTGGCCACCAGTTATGATGGCCGGCCGATTAAGCTGGACGGCAACCCCGATCATCCGGATTCGCGCGGATCGTCCGACGTGTTTACGCAAGCCACGATCCTCGAACTGTATGATCCCGACCGCAGCCGCGAACCGGCGCGGAAAACCAGCGACCGGTTGGAAGCCGCCAGCTGGGACGACGCGCTGGCGGCGATCAAGAGCAAGATCGACGACGGCGGTGTGGCAGTCCTGGCGGAGCCTTCGTCTTCGCCCAGCCGGCGTCGATTGCAGCAAGAATTGCAGGATGCCAAACAGGTCCAGTGGTTTGAGTTCACCTCGATATCCGATGATGAAGTGGCCGAGGGATCCACGCTGGCCTTTGGTGAGGTGTATCGTCCGGTTTATCACTTGGACCGGGCCAAGGTCATCCTGTCCATCGATTGCGACTTCATGGCCGCCGAACCGGCATCCGTTCGACTGTCGGGCGATTTTGCGGCGAGCCGCGACGCCGATCATTTGAAGATGAGCCGTTTGTATGTCGTGGAAAGCGACTTTTCCACGACCGGTGCCATGGCCGATCACCGTTTGCCTTTGCGGTATGGCATGATTGAGCCATTCCTGACGGCCCTGGAAAACGCCTTGGATAGCGGGCAGGGATCCCCGCCGATCACTGAATCGATGAGCCGCGAAGACAGATTTTTTGCCGCCGTGGTGCAGGAGTTGATGGAACACGGCGACCAGGCCGTGGTCATGGTCGGCCGATCGCAGCCGGCCAACGTTCACGCGCGAGCGTTCCGCATCAACGCCAAATTGCTGAACAACACGGGCAAGTCGGTGAGTTTATTGGCTGATACCCACCATCACGGCCAGCCGTTTCGCAGTGGTAAGGCTCAGCTGAAAGAGCTGATTGATCAGATCGGTGCCGGTCGCGTCAAGACGTTGTTGATTCTGGGCGGCAACCCGGTTTTTTACGCGCCATCGGATCTCGATTTGACATCGGCCATTGCCCAGGTTCCCACGTCGGCCCACCTGTCGCTGTACCGCAACGAAACCAGCCGGGTATGCCAGTGGCATTTGAACGAAGCCCATTCGCTTGAATGCTGGGGTGATGGAACGTCGTACAACGGTTCCACTTTGATTGCACAACCGCTAATCGAACCGATGTATCAGGGCAGATCGGCTTTGGAATTAATCGCCCTGTTGCTGGGCTACAAGGATCACGAAGCGCACGCGGATCAGACCGGCAGCGACGCCGGCGAAGCTGCCGCCGAACCTCAGGAACCCAGCGGCGAATCGACCGAACCTCCGCAAATGGTCGACAACACCGCCCGCGATCCGCACAGTAATCACGACGGACATTTGCACCAGTTGGGACTGGCGATTCTCAAGGACACGCACAAAAACAAATTGTCCGGCGACGACCCCGAAGCCGCCTGGAATCGCGCCGTTCACGACGGATTCTTGTCTGCCGAACCTGTCGAATCGTCGACGCCGTCGGTGCGCGACAATCCCAACTTGCGCGGCGACGACGACTGGAAACAACCCTGGAACGGCAATGAACCGGAGATTGTATTTAAACCGTCGCGGACGATTTACGACGGGCGATTTGCCAACAACGGTTGGTTGCAGGAACTGCCGGAGTTTGCCACCAAACTGACGTGGGACAATGCGGCACTGGTTAACCCGCGGACGGCTGACACGCTCAATTTGCAGCACGAAAAAATCGCCAACTTCAAAGTAGACGAGCGATCGATTTCACTGCCAGTGTTTGTGATGCCCGGCCTGCCGACCGGCACCATCTGTGTCTGGTTGGGCTACGGTCGCCAGGCGGCCGGACGGGTCGCCGGCGATGCTGAAATCCAGGTTGAGACCATTGGCAAGGACGTGCGGCCACTGCGGACCAGCGGCAATTGGTGGTGGGTGCCGGGCGTTACCACGGTTGCCACCAGTACCACGTACCAGCTGGCGACGACCCAGGACCATTTTCGAATTGACCCGGTGGGCGCCAACGAAATCAATCGCCGCATGGGCCACGGCAGCGCTTTGATTCGCGAAGGTACGTTTGAAAGCCTCAAGGCGTTTTTGGAGCATTCCGACAGTCACGCAGGTGCCGACGACCATTCGGCTGAAGAAGACAGCGGGACGCATGACGCCAGCCTCGCGTCCAGCGATCACGGTCATGGCCACCAGTGGCCCGAAGGGCACCACTTGCATTTTGAGAATTTTGACCTGACCCGGGCCAGTTGGCGCGACGAACCGGTCCGCCACCGTTGGGGCATGTCGATCGATTTGAATCGGTGCACGGGATGCAATGCTTGTGTGATTGCCTGCCAGGCCGAAAACAACATTCCGGTCGTCGGCAAAGACCAGGTCAGGCGGGGCCGTGAAATGCAATGGATGCGCATCGACCGCTACTACATCACGCCCGAGGAAGACGAGCAGGGCGACGAGGTACAGATCGCCCATCAGCCCGTAACCTGTCAGCAGTGCGAGCAGGCGCCCTGCGAAACGGTGTGTCCGGTGGCGGCCACCACGCATTCGGACGAGGGCCTTAACGACATGATCTACAACCGCTGCATCGGCACGCGGTATTGCGGCAACAACTGCCCCTACAAGGTGCGACGGTTCAACTATTTCAACTACACCGACGCCCAGACGTTTTTGAAGATTCCCGGAGCGGACCGCCTGAAACGGGCCAACTTGTCGTTGCAGAATTTGATGATGAATCCGGAAGTCACCATTCGCAGCCGCGGCGTGATGGAAAAATGCACATTTTGCGTGCAGCGAATTCAAAACATCAAAATCCGTGCCAAGGCCGAGGGCAACCGCAAATTGAGGCCTAACGAAATACGCACCGCCTGCCAGGATGCCTGCCCGACCAAAGCGATCCAGTTTGGCGATATTCAAAACGAGCAAAGTGACGTGTACGCGGCGCACCACAACCCGCGGTCCTACGCGTTACTGGAGGAATTGAACGTGTTCCCGCGCAACCGTTATTTGGCGCGGGTCCGCAACCCTCACCCGGCCTTGGCCGCCGATGATCACGAGCAAGCCACCCATTGAGACGGCCGAAATAACAAACATTGATCGAATTAAAAAATCACTGATCGAGGGATAGTCGAGCAGATTCATGGCAACAACGGTTGACCCCTATTTCGACAATACGTTTGAGGATCCGTCTCGCCGCGCGCCGCTGGTAACCGGCGGTCTGGATTACGATGGCGTAACGGATGCTGTTTCGGGTGTCGCCGAGGCGGCGCGTCCTCCCAAAGCCTGGTACGTGGCGTTTGCGATTTCGGCGGTGACCCTGCTGATGCTGGGCGGCTTGATTTTGCTGCTGTTCTTCAAAGGCGTCGGTGTCTGGGGCAACAACAATCCGGTTTATTGGGGTTGGCCCATCGTCAACTTTGTTTTCTGGGTGGGAATTGGCCACGCCGGCACGTTGATTTCGGCGATTTTGTTTCTGTTTCGACAGCATTGGCGAACCGGAATCAACCGGGCGGCCGAGGCCATGACGATCTTTGCTGTGATATGCGCCGGGATGTTTCCCGGCATTCACATCGGTCGCATATGGGTGTTTTATTGGTTGTTCCCGATTCCTACCGAACACCTTTCGATGTGGCCCAACTTTCGCAGCCCGTTGCTGTGGGACGTGTTTGCCGTCGGCACGTACTTCACGGTGTCGTTATTGTTCTGGTACATGGGCATGGTGCCCGACCTGGCGACTTTCCGAGATCGCTCCAAGAACAAAATCCGCAAGTTCATTTATGGCATTCTGTCGTTGGGCTGGACGGGTTCGGCGCGACACTGGCACCGTTACGAATCGGCCTACACGATCCTGGCCGCCTTGGCCACGCCGCTGGTGTTGTCCGTGCACACGATCGTCAGCTTCGACTTCGCGATTTCGATCATCCCCGGCTGGCACACCACGATCTTTCCGCCTTACTTCGTGGCCGGGGCCATTTTCAGCGGCTTTGCCATGGTGGTGACACTGCTGGTGCCGGCCCGCGAATTGTTCGGACTGAAACACCTGATCACGGTGCGGCACGTGGAGAACATGAACAAGATCATCATGGTCACGGGCATGATGGTGGGCACGGCGTACACGATCGAGTTTTTCATTGCCTGGTATAGCGGCAACCGATTTGAGTTTTTTGCATTTTACAATCGCTCGTTTGGGCCGTATTGGTGGGCGTATATCACCATGTTCACTTGTAACGTGATCGTTCCCCAGGTGTTCTGGTTCAAAAAGATCCGCACCTCAATGCTGTGGAGCGTGATCGTGGGATTGCTGGTCAACGTGGGGATGTGGTTCGAGCGGTTCGTGATCGTGATGACCCTGAATCGCGGCTACTTGCCGTCTAGCTGGTCGTATTTCAAGCCGACGTGGGTCGACATCGGCATGTTGGTCGGTAGTTTCGGTTTGTTCACGTTTTTGTTCCTGCTGTTCTGCCGGTATTTGCCGATCGTGGCCATCGCGGAAGTCAAAGGAACGATAACTCACCAAAAACACGTGGCCGATGCCGGGGGTTACTCGGCGGATTAAGCTCGCGGCTTGCGCGGTAGCGCGGTCGCCAGTGTGGCAAAAAAAACCATCGAAAATTGATTCGACAATGAGTGAAGCAAACAACAACTTGCAGGATAAAAAGGTCGTCGGCTTGTTGGCCCAGTTCGAAGGCCCTTCATCGTTGCTGCATGCCTGCGAGCATGCCCGCGACGAGGGAATCCAGAAAATGGACGCCTTCACGCCATTTCCCATTCACGGAATTGAAAGGGCAATGGGCGTGCCGCGCACCATTTTGCCGTTTATCGTGCTGGCGATTGGTTTGAGCGCCTGCGCCGCCGGTTTGGGCCTGCAATGGTTTACCAACAGTACCGAGAATTGGGGGCCCTGGTCAGGTTACCAATTCAAGATCAGCGGCAAACCATATTTCAGTCTGCCCGCCAACATCCCTGTCACGTTCGAAATCATCGTATTGTCCAGCGCGTTCGCGGCGTTTTTGGGCATGTTCATCCTCAACAGGCTGCCACGGCTGGCCCATCCGCTGCATCGCATCCCCCGTTTTCGCCGCGCCACCAATGACGGGTTCTTTTTGGTGGTCGAAGCGGCCGACCCAAAGTTCGATCTGGAGCAGACGCGAAACAAACTCGTGGAATGGGGTGCCACCGAAACAGAGGTCGTCGAACAGGACCTCACCGATCATCAACTGCCGGCGTTCGTCAAAACGGCGGGCGTGTTGCTGGTGGTGCTGATGATGATTCCACCGGTGTTGATTTTCCGCGCACGGGCCATGACGGCTCGCCAAACGCGGCTGCACGTCGTGCCCGACATGGACTTTCAGATCAAGTACAAACCGCAATCGATGGGTCCGGTGGTCAACAACGAAGGGCCGCCCATTTACTTTTTCCCGCATCAACGATCTGCCCAGAAACCGATCCCCGGCACAGTGGCACGCGGCCAGTTGACTGACGATTCGGAATATTTCCGCGGTATCCAACCCGGCTCGGACGCGCTGACCCGTACCGGCGCGAATTTGCGACCGGTCTCGGTCGCTGCCGCAGAGAATTTGCAGGAGGCCGGGGCGCCGCAATCAGCGGCACCTGAGGCCGGAACACAGGAAGGCCAGGAACCGCCGCCGCCACCGGAACCGGATTGGGTCACCGAGTTCCCCAGCCAAATTGAGATCAGTGAAAAAACGATCATGCGCGGGCAGCGGATGTTCGACATTTACTGCGCGGTCTGCCACGGTTACGCCGGGGAAGGCGACGGGTTGGTCAGCCAGCGGGCGGTCGCGTTGAGTTTGCAGGCCAAAGCCAACTGGACCCAAGCCAAGTCGCTGTACGATCCCGAAGTGGTCAAGCAACCGGTCGGTCGCATCTATGACACGATCACCAATGGCCGAGCCACGATGGGCCCGTACGCGACGCGGATTTTACCCGAGGATCGCTGGGCCATCGTGTTATACATCAAAGCGTTGCACGAAACCCACCGCAACGTTCCGTTCGTGCCGGCCGGTACCGCCGGCGACGCGGCATCCGGCGGCTCGGCCGAATCGGAGGCGGGCGGCGAACCTTAGCCGGCGGCGAACCTTTATGGCGATACCATCCATTTCGACCATCCAACCAATAAAACAGATACAGTAACGAACGTCACATGCACACCATTCGCAAAGCCGAGGTCACGTCTCCCATCACGACGTTGGGCGAGGATGCGGTCCGCATCATTCCGATTGCGGCCATCATCGGAGTGGCGGGATTGGCCGGCGCATTCTTTTTGACGGGCGGCAACCTGGCCCGATTTTCACACGTCTATCTGGTGAACTTTTGCTTTTTTGTCACCATCGTTTTGGGCGCACTGTTTTTCGTGCTGGTGCAGCATCTGACCCGGGCCGGTTGGAGCGTCACGGTGCGGCGGATCGCCGAAATCCTGGCGGCTTGCATTTTCCCCATGTTGATCTTGTTCCTGCCGATTCTGATCCCGGTGCTGGCCGGTTACGACGGGCTGTACAGTTGGAACAGCGGACCGCAGACCAATTCCCAGACGGCTTCGGTCGAGGGAATCGAGTGGGCTGCCAACGACATGCGGATTTACGAACTGAAATCGATTTTCCTGAAATACTACTGGTTTGGGCTGCGCGCCGTCCTGTACTTTGGCGCCTGGATATTCATTGCGCTGGCGTTGTATCGCTGGTCGACCCAACAGGATGAGACGGGTGACCCGAGTCTCACATCTAAAATGCAGTCACGATCGGCGCCGATGATGCTGTTTTTCGTGGCCGCCCTGGTGTTTGCTTCGTTCGACTGGGAAATGTCGCTGGCCCCCATGTGGTTCAGCACGATGTTTCCGGTTTACTTTTTTTCCGGCAGTGTGATAGCCGGATTGGCGGCCATCACGTTGACCGCCCTTTTGCTGCAGCGGAGTGGACGGCTGACCGATGAAATAACCGTCGAGCATTACCACGATCTGGCCAAATTGATGTTTGCCTTCATTTTCTTTTGGGGTTACATCGCGTTTAGCCAATTCATGTTGATTTGGTATGCGAATTTTCCGGAAGAGACATTTTGGTATCGGCTGCGGAGTGACAATGGCTGGTTGACGATGTCCATGGTCCTATTGTTTGGCCACTTGTTCATCCCATTTTTGGGACTGATGGCCCGCACCGTTCGTCGCAGCAAAAAGTTCTTGCTATTCGCGTCGATTTACTTGCTTGCCATGCATTGGGTCGACCATTTTTGGATTGTTATGCCGCAGTTGAATGCTACCTTGAATCCTGTGCCCGAATCGGAATTGGGTCCAATATATAATTTCCCGGGGCTGGTGGATGCCTTGGCGTTTGTCGGATTCGCCGGCCTGTTTGTTGCCAGCTTCTGTTTGATCGCCGGAAATCGTTCACTGGTGGCGATCAAGGATCCGCGGCTGCACGAAGCGCTAAACTACGATAATCCGTAAGGATAAAATAATGACAACAGCGACACCCACTCAACACGGCGAATCGGCTGCTGCCGAGAGCGTGAACGAGCCGGCACATGAGCCGCGGCGCGATCGGTTTGGGCATGAGCTTCCCAGTTATGACGACATCAACACGCCGGTTATTGTGTTGGTCGGCGTGATCAGCGCAATACTGACTTTTTTGACCATTGCCTTTGTCGAAGGATTGTCGCACCACTGGCAAAACGGGTTGATTCAAACCCTGAATTACGAAGTGGCCAATCCGCGGCAGGCTGACCTCATCAATAGCCAGAAAGCCGTACTGGAGGGTGACGAGAAAACCGGCGTGATTAGCCTGCAGCAGGTGATCCCCGACGTGATTGCCAAGTACCGGCAACGGGACGAGTCCGGTGAGCAAGCCGGGGCGGCCGAGAATCAAGATGCCGCGGATTCGGGCGTGGTCCCCGCGTCATCTGGCAAGCCGGAATCCGACGGCGACCATTAATTCGGTTAAACGACATCGTACCGCAACGATAATTGACATGAAAAATCTCGGCTTTATCGGCACGCTGTTCATCGCGGTGATCTGGTTCACGGCGATGTCGGCCACTGCGCAAGTTCTGCAAGAGCTGCCGCAAGTCGCGGAAGGCATTGGCGTCGATCAAAACCTGGGTGCCGAATTGCCGCTGCACCTGGAGTTCGACGATGACGAAAACAATCGCATTCGGCTGGGCGAATTGTTCCGCGGCGATCGGCCCGTACTGCTTTCATTCAATTACTCGAATTGCCCGCAGCTGTGTGTGGTCCAGCTGAACAATCTGGCGGCGGCCCTGCAGCAAATCGACCTGATTCCCGGCAAGGATTTCGACATTGTATCGGTCAGCCTCGACCCGACTGAGGCGTCGCGCCAGCTGCGCGAAACCAAGCGCAAATATGTCGTGGCCTACGGCGACACCAAGACATCCGATGGTTGGCATTTTTTGCGAAGTGACAAACAGACCATCAAGCAATTGGCCGACGTGTGCGGCTTTCGCTACAAGTACATTCCGGAGCAACGTTTTTATTCCCACCCCGCGGCGTTTATTTTTTGCACGTCGGACGGGCGGATTGCCCGGTATCTGGATGGACTGGATGGCCAGCTGGAATCGTCGCTCAAACCGGCTTTGATGGAGGCCGGCCGGGGAGAAATTGGCAGCCTGGTCGACAAGGTGATTTATTTTGCCGGTTGTTATTGGTTTGACCCGACAACCGGCCAGTATTCGCTGGCGGCCATCAGCGTGATGCGGCTGGCCGGCGCGGTGACCGTCGTGGTGCTGTTGGTGACGCTGACCCCATACTGGTTCCGCCGCACGCAGGTTCGCCGCCAGGCTACACAAGCCGGCGCCGGCCGACCCTTTAATCCTACGACAAATGTTACCGTTTCAGAATGATTGACATGTTGAACGCATTGAACTTGATTGGCCAATCCGACGAATGGGCCAACGTTCCCGAGGCGCCCACTTACATTGATGGTACCTATTGGTTTCCAGTCCAGGCGTCCTCGTTCGCCAACAAAATTGACTTTATGTTTTACGCCATTTTCTGGGTGTCGCTGTTCTTTTTCGTCGGCATTGTCGGTGCCATGTTGTACTTTGTGATCAAGTATCGGCGTCGTCCCGGACGGCAGGTCGAGAAAAGCCCATCGCACAATACGGTGTTGGAAATCGCCTGGTCGGTGCTGCCCGGATTCCTGCTGATCTGGTTCTTCATCGAAGGGGCCAACGGATATTTCGCACAGCGCGTATCCCCCGGCGACGTGGAGCAGATCCACGTGGTGGCCCGGCAGTTTAACTGGCAGTTCATCTATCCCAACGGCGACATGACCTCCGACCTGCACCTGGTGCGAAACCGGCCGACTGAATTCGTGATGGAATCGCGGGATGTACTGCACGCCTGGTATGTGCCGGCCTTTCGCCAAAAGCAGGATATCGTTCCAGGGCGCTACACCAAGACCTGGGTCAAGCCGACTCGCTCCGGCATGTTTCGTTTGTACTGCGCTGAATATTGTGGGGACGGCCACAGCATGATGAAAACCAATGTGACCGTGCATGAAACCGTTGAATCCCGCGATGCGGCCACCCGCTGGTTGTGGGACCAAGAGCCGCCCGTGAACAACGGCGAACGTCTGTTCAACATGCAGTGTTCCGGCTGCCACAATTCGACCGAACAGAAAAAGACCGGCCCTGGATTAGCCAACATCTGGGGCAAACAGGAACAAATGGACGACGGTTCGACGATCGTGGTTGACGAAAACTATTTTCGCGAATCATTGCTGAACCCGAACGCAAAAATAGTCGCTGGCTATGCGCGACCGTCGCAAATGAACAGTTTCCAAGGCAAGCTGAACGACGACCAGATTTTTTGGCTGATGACCTATGTCAAAAGTTTGAGTGGCGTGGTGGACGAACCCACGCCCGACCCGGGCGTCGAGGGCGGCGCGGTGGATGACGCCCAGGCAGCGGACGCGGCTGCCGAAAGCGACGGCCAAATCCAACAGGACAACAATTAAAAAAGCAACTTTCAACCACGACACAAAGCCAATCAAGCATTATCAAACGACTGACAAAAACCGAATCGGTTTGAAATCAAAGGCAGACTACCATGGCCATAAGTGCACAAGCAGCCAAGTTGTTCGGTCACGCTGAGAAGGAAAATTACCTGACGGCGTCCAAAGGCATCAAGTCTTGGCTGTTCACGCTGGATCACAAGCGGATCGGCATCATGTATTTGATCGGTGTCACCGCCGCCTTGTTCCTGGCCGGGGTCTTTGCGCTGGTATTGCGGACCGAGTTGTTGACGGGCGACAAAATGTTTCTCAGCGAAGCGCGATACAACCAGATGTTCACGCTGCATGGTGCCATCATGGTGTTCGCCTTTATCATTCCCAGTATTCCGGCGGCCCTCGGCAATTTTGCCCTGCCCATGATGTTGGGTGCCAAGGACGTGGCCTTTCCGCGACTGAACTTGTTGAGTTTTTACCTGTGGGTGGGCGGCACCTCGTTCCTGTTGCTGGCCATGTTGACCAACAGCCTGGACACCGGCTGGACGTTTTACACCCCGTACAGCATCCGGACGCAAACCGCGGTGATTTACGCGACCGGGGGCGCGTTCATTCTCGGCTTTAGTTCGATTTTTACCGGGCTGAATTTCCTGGTAACGGTCAACACGATGCGGGCCCCGGGCATGACGTGGTTCAAAATGCCGTTGTTTATCTGGTCGCTGTACGCCACGGCCATCATTCAGATCCTGGCCACGCCGGTGTTGGGGATCACGCTGCTGTTGATCATCGCCGAGCGGGCCATGCATATCGGGATCTTCGATCCGGCATACGGCGGCGACCCGGTCTTGTTCCAGCACTTTTTCTGGTTCTATTCACACCCGGCCGTTTACATCATGATCCTGCCGGCGATGGGAGTGATCAGTGAATTGATTTCGGTTTACAGCCACAAAAAGATTTTTGGTTACACGTTTATTGCCTTTTCCAGTGTCGCCATCGCGCTGCTCGGATTCCTCGTGTGGGGACATCACCTGTTCACCAGCGGCCAGTCGGAAGTCGTAACGGTCATCTTCAGCGCGATCACGTTTTCGGTGGCGATTCCGTCGGCGGTGAAAGTGTTCAACTGGCTGGCCACGCTGTACAAGGGCTCAATCAGTTTGGCCACACCCATGTGTTATGCCTTGTCGTTTCTTTTCTTGTTTGGGATTGGTGGATTGACGGGCCTGTTTTTGGCCACGTTGTCGCCCGACATTCACCTGCACGATACGTATTTCGTGGTGGCCCATTTTCACTTTGTGATGGTCGGCGGCACGCTGACCGGGCTGCTGGGCGGCCTGTATCACTGGTGGCCGAAGATGTTCGGCAAAATGTACAACGATTTATTGGGCCGTGTCGGTTGTTTTCTGGTATTCGCCGGCTTCAATCTGACGTTTTTCCCGCAATTCGTGATGGGCGCCCGTGGCATGCCGCGACGCTATGCCCGTTACGATCCGGAATTTGAAATGTTCCACCAGATGTCGACGGTCGGCGCCTTTGTGCTGGGCATCGGCATTCTGCTGGCGTTTGGCGTGTTGGTGATGGCGATTTTCAACGGTCGGCGGGTGGCCGGCAATCCGTTTGGTGCCGCGTCGCTGGACTGGCAATCCAGTTCGCCGCCGCCGCATTACAATTTTGACCACGCGATCGTGTTGAACGATCCGTACGATTTCGACGCGTTGGTTTACGACGAAGAGCTGGATTCGTATGTCCAGCGCGAGTTGGCTCAACCGGCCAAACCCAAGGAACCCGCGCCTCAACCGACGTGATTCGAAACTCATTCATTCCTGACTAAAAACGGAGCCGCCGATGGCCTCGGTTGACGCACCCGCGACAACTCACGACGAAGTTCACGATGATCACCATCACGAGCATGGTGAGTTCATCGCGCATCATTTCGACACGCCACAACAACAGTACGATTCCGGCAAGCTGGGAATTTGGGTGTTCCTGGTTACCGAAGTGTTGTTTTTTAGCGGTCTGTTCGTCGCCTACATCTTGTATCGGTATCACCGTCCCGAACTGTTCGTCGAGGCCCACGTGTTTCTCGACAAGGTGCTGGGCGGCATCAACACGGTGGTACTGTTGTTTAGCAGTTTGACGATGGCCTGGGCGGTCCGGGCGGCCCAGTTGGGCCAAAACAAATTTGCCGCCAAGCTGGTTCTCATCACTGCGGTTTGCGGCTCGATGTTTTTGGGAATCAAGGCGGTGGAGTACAGTCATAAATGGGATCTGAATATCTGGGTCATTTCTCATTTTGATTACGTTGAGGGTTACCATCCCACGCACGAGGGCGGGTTGGCCGGCGCCCTGAACATCTCACCCTACCTGGTCGCCATCAGCATCATCCCAGCGATTGCGATGGTGGGTTTCGCGATCGCCGCGGTGGTATTGCGGGCGATGGAAAAGAAGCTGTTGTCCACATTCCTGGTGGGGCTAACGATCGTTGCGGCCGGATATTTTCTCGGTGCTGTCGGTGGGCAGCTGTACATGCTGGCCACCGAAGGCGGCACCGGCAACCAATCCCATGCGGCAGCCGGGGCGCACGGACATGCAGGGGAGGAACACGCGTCAGCCGAATCCAGCGGTGCCGCCGTGACCGGTCCTTCGGAGAAATATCCGCCGGATGTCGGCATCTTTTTCAGCATCTATTACTGCATGACCGGACTGCACGCGATTCACGTTCTTGGTGGGATCGTGGCATTGTCCTGGCTGCTCTATCGGTCCTTGGCCTTGCACTGGCGGTCGGATTATTTTGGCCCGGTGGACAACGTGGGATTGTATTGGCACCTGGTGGACCTGATCTGGATCTTTCTGTTCCCGTTGCTGTACTTGATCAAATAACTCAACCGAAATTCCAATTATCAATCGGCTTGGAACGCTAATCTCATGACCGACTCACATCACGATTCCGAATCGTTCGCTCACCCGGTATCGGTGAAACTTTTGCTGGCCGTGTTTTTTGCCCTGGTGGGACTGACGATTCTCACTGTCCTGTTGAACGATCTGCCGCTGGGAAAACTGGATATTGTGGTCGCCTTGAGTATCGCCACCATCAAAGCGGCCTTGGTGGTGCTGGTGTTCATGCACGTGTGGTGGGAAAAAGGATTCAACATCGTGGCGTTCTTTTCATCCCTGTTCTTTGCCGCGCTGTTTATCGGAATGACATTGATGGACACCAATACCTACCGCGACCAACTGGATGGCTTTCCGAAATCGGATCGGCCTGATCCGCCAGTTGTCCGCAACGCCCAGTAGTCCGGTTTTTATACGAAAATGGCGAGGCTCGAGTTATCGGGCTTGCCGCCTGTGCGGATATAGGTGCGGATATAATGGAATGGGATAACCTTTGACCCAGTAGCCCCGCAATCGAGAGTTGCAGGTAGATGCGGTTTAAACCGGGCCATTTCGAATCGACTGCCGGTCGCAAACGGTCTGCAGCGTCGACGCCTCCGTTAAAAGCGTCGCTGAGGCTGTTGCCCAACCGCCGCGACGTTTACCGAGCCAAGCTGGTGTTTTATCTGCTGCTGGTTTCGTTGGGTGTTTTTTTCCTGGCCGCGATGGCCGCTTATTGTGCGATTCGCCTGCAGTCGTTTCAGCCGATCCAGCGCGAATACCTCACCCTGGAGATTCCGATCGCTTTTTGGGCCAGTACGCTGATTCTGGTCGTGATTAGTGTCACACTGCAGCGCGCGGTGTGGCTGGTGCGGCGGCAGCAATTGCAATTTCTTCGTTGGATGGTCATTGCCTGGTTTGCATCGATCGCCTTCCTGGGCGTCCAGTATTTTGGCATGGTTGACTTGCTGGAGACCCATTTCACCCATTTTGATGGTTCGTCCAAGGTCTACGGATTGTGCTTTACCTTGGCGCTGGTGCACGCCCTGCATGTGGCTGGCGGCATTGTCTTTTTAGCGTTTGTGATTTGGCAGGGGATTCGTCTGCGTTATGACCACGAACGACATTTTGCCGTCGAACACTGCGCCAGCTATTGGCATTTTCTGGATTTCGTGTGGCTGATGATGCTGTTGACATTCCTGATTACGGGATAAGATCCAGTATCGGTCGCGGTGCGATTTGGCGACGCTGATGTTAATTTCCCTGGCCCAGTCGACGGCGGCTGATGCATCATTGCCGTCTCTTGATGTATGTCCTTGTTCGAGCAGATCGAAAGAAACGCGATTGAAAGCGCACAGCCATTGGCGGCTCGGATGCGGCCAACGACGCTGGACGAGTTCGTGGGCCAGCAGCATTTTCTTGGTCCCGGACAGCTGCTGCGGCGCTTAATCGACGCTGACCGCGTTGGGTCGGCCATCTTCTACGGACCGCCCGGCACCGGCAAAACCACTTTGGCACAGTTGCTGGCCAGCGAAACGAAGCGTGCCTTTCGACAGCTGAGCGCCACGATGCACGGCGTCAAGGACTTGCGGGAAATATTGCACGAGGCCCGCGAGCAGCTGGCGACCGGCGGCCCGGCCACGCTGTTGTTCGTCGACGAAATACATCGATTCAACAAGTCGCAGCAGGACGCCCTGCTGGCCGATGTCGAACAAGGAATTGTCACGCTGGTCGGCGCCACGACGTCCAATCCGTTTTTTGCCGTCAACTCGGCGCTTGTCAGCCGCAGCCAGGTTTTTCAATTTGAGCCGCTTTCCACCGACGAGGTAATCTGTTTGCTGCGCCGCGCTATCTCCGACCAAGAACGCGGTTTAGGAAATGTCGACATGCAGATCGGCAACGACGCACTTGAGTTTTTGGCAGAGACGTGCGATGGCGACGCCCGCCGCGCACTCAATACGCTGGAAGTTGCCGTGTTGTCGACGCCCCAACGACCGGTGCCCCTGACGAAAACGCTGCTGCAACAGTCCGCAACCCGGCGATTAATCCTCTACGACGATGAAGACGCGCATTACGACTCGATCAGCGCCCTGATCAAAAGCATCCGCGGCAGCGACCCGGATGCGGGGATTTACTGGTTAGCCCGCATGTTGGAGGGGGGTGAGGACGTGCGATTTCTGTGCCGCCGGTTGATGATCCTGGCTAGTGAGGATGTCGGAAATGCTGATCCGCAAGCCCTTCCGCTAGCGGTCGCCTGCAGCCAAGCGTGTGAATTCGTAGGATTGCCGGAATGCCAGTTGATCTTGGCGCAAACGGTGACGTATCTGGCCTGCGCGCCAAAATCAAACGCTTCTACTGTGGCGATTGGGGAGGCCAAACGCGACCTGCGTGACGGGCGGGTGCAGCCGGTCCCACGTCACTTGCGCGACAGCCATTACGCGTCGGCGTCTGAACTGGGTCATGGCACGGGCTATCAGTACTCACATAACGAAGATGATGCCGTGGCGGCGCAAAGTTATCTGGGTATTGAGCGGGAATATTATCGTCCTGTCGATCGCGGATTTGAATCGGAATTGTTGCAGCGACTGGAGGCGATTCGTCGAAAGTTGAGGTCCGGTGCCAGCACTTTGCCGACCGAGTAACTGGCTTCTGCCCGGCCGTTGACGGGCATCCATCTGCTTATTGGTCTGGTTCGAGTGAAGGAATTGACCTACCATCCCGCGCGATTCTAATCGCGATAGGCGAAGTACTTGGCAAGCAAATTAAGCGGCAATCGGTGACGTCACGAAAAGTTCTCGTTTAATTTGCTCCGCCTGGCTGCTGGCGTTGCGGCGGCGGTGACCAACCGGTCCAGAGCCGCGATGGCGGACCGACTTGTGCCGCCAGGTTCGATCAAGGAGGATTGGCATGAATTCAATAAAAAACATGGTCGTCGTCGTCCTGTTGTTGGGCGTGTCCTACGGTGCTTTTCAGGTCATCAATGCACCGGACCCGACGTTTGACGATGGAACCGAAGCGCTTGACATCCAAATTGGCGCGGCGGTCGATTCGGCTGAAATATCGCTGGAGTCCCCGATCGCACCGCCAGCAAATTCGCCCGGTAAAGAGGCGAATGACGTGCCGCCGCTGGTCATGGCTCCGCCGCTGCAGCCCAAAATGCCGCCAGTGCCCGAAACCGTCCCCGAATTGGAATCTGGTTCAAATAGCGTTGAAATCGCGCCGCCAACAAGGCCGTCGCAACCGTTGACTCCTTCACCATCCGGCCAAGAATTGGCGGAGGGATCGACATTCAATGCTCAGCCACAAACTCCATTGGAAGGAATCACGCCGCCACCGTCACGATCGGACAACACGGCCATTGAAACGCCCGTGCCGCCTGCCTCGGAAAACTTGGCGGAACAGCGCGACAGTGTTTCACCGGTTCAACCACCAGCGATCGAAAAATCGCCTCCCCAATTTGACGCGGTCCCGAATTTCGACGGCACGGCGGACGCCAAACTGAAATTCTCGGATGAGTTATTTGATAAACCGATCCAATGGCAGCAAATCGAACAGCTTGTCGCCGATGGCCAATTCAAGCAAGCATTAATGGAATTATCGCGAAGTTACAACGGCCAGCATACTGCCGAGCAGCGGAAACGGATGACGGATTGGCTGGACGCGCTGGCGGGAAAGGTCATTTATTCGACGGAACATCATTTGGAACCGCGACCATATATTGTTAAAAATGGCGACACGCTGGAAATGCTGGCGGCCCAGTGGCAGGTCCCGCCACAGCTGATCCGCAATGTAAACCGGGCCAAAATTCAAGATCCCGATAATTTAGGCACTGGCACCGAATTAAAACAAGTGAAGGGGCCCTTTCAGGCCCAGCTCAACATCGAGCGAAACGAGTTGACTGTGTTTCTGAACGGACTTTACGCGGGCAGGTTCGCCGTGCAACTCGAGAGTGATCAATCGATCGACCATGGCATGTATTCATACGAAAATGCCAAAAACCGCATCCGGCTTAGCCAGCATGACGCCAACGACGTCAACGGTATATTGTCCGATCAATCGCCGGTTAAAATCATGCGGTAAACCACCACAAAATGGACGACCCGCACCGGGTCGTGTTCGTGAGCCAAATGGGAAATTCTGAAAAGACGGTGTTCAAGAAAATCATCGACGGAGAAATTCCCGCCGACATCGTATATGACGACAAGTGGTGCCTGGCTTTTCGAGATATTTCACCGCAAGCGCCCGTTCACGTGATCGTGATCCCTAAACAAGAGATCAAGAGCCTGAAAGATGTGGCGGAATCGGACCAGGACTTGATGGGGCATTTGATGGTCACCATTGGCAAGATTGCCCGACAACTGGAACTGGAAAATGGCTATCGCGTTGTTGCCAACTGCGGCCCCGACGGAGGCCAGGAAGTGGATCACTTGCATTTTCATTTGCTCGGTGGTCGCCCGTTAAAATGGCCACCGGGGTAGGGTAATTGACGCGACCGTGTCGACGAAAACGACCATCATTCGCCGACGATCATTTGTCGCCAACTATCATTTGCCGCCGACTTTGATTTGCCGTTGCCAAGTCTGGCGCAAGTAACGCCGCGCGAGTATTGGCGCACGAGAGTAGTTGGCTCATCATGCTGCACTCCAACAGGTACCGCCCGCCAAGCGGAATTTGATTCATGCCTCGCCGGCGATATTAGCGGCGGCCGCGAAGCATTCGGGACCGGGCGGGAATCCGCGTCGCTTGTTTGACGGTTGGCGCCCGGACGGTGGGTTGCGGATTCGCCTGAGATTGAACCGCGGTGCTGTGCGGCGATCTGGCCAACCGACCGTCACCGTTGACTTGACATTGGCCGCTGGCACAGCCAGCACAACCCGTGTCGCATGATCCGTCAACGAATGCTTCGTCGCAGCAGCAATCATCGAACTCATATCCGCAACCTTCGCAATGGCGTTTTCCGTACAATGCCACAGCCACGCGAGCCACGGCCCGAATCGGAGAGAGCCGGGTGCACACGTTGCAGCAACCAGCACATGGATCGCCGCACGAACAAGGTCCGACACGACAGCCGCAAACCGGGCCCACTGGACCGCCGCAGGCAAAATCCGGACAGGGATCGACACAGTCCGGCGGATTGCTGGCCCATTCATCTACGTAAACGCCGCCACAACCGGCTCCACATGCGACGGATTTTCGCCACGCCCTGAACCCTTCGACAGGACCATACGGGATGGGTC
>JBFILF010000001.1:0-35557 GCA_041599835.1 Pirellulaceae bacterium | reverse complement strand
GAACAGATTGGCTGTCTTGGTAACGTCCAGATCACCCAACGTACCCGTTGGCGGATCAGGTGGCGGCGTTGCATCGGGCTGCCACCCGCTGGCCGGCGGACCTGCTGGTTCGCCGGCAGGTTGTGTGGTGCCGACATATGCTGACGTGTTGACCAGATCCGTGACAGTAATATCGGCCGATCCGTTCACATCAAAAAACACGCTGTACAAAGGTCCCGGCGGGGAACTTCCGACCAATGCTGAAATATTTACCAGGTCCGTTACCGTCGTGTTGCCCTCGCCAGTTACATCACCCGGTTGAACGTTGAAGCGGAAATTGAAATCCCCTCCCGTCACACCGTCGCCGGAATTAAACACGGCCGTGCCGAGTTCATTCCATTCGCCGTCCATCATTTGATTTAGGGCCGCATCGGTAACCGCGCCGGCCGATGTTCCGTCCAGAACGGCGCGAATCTTGTTATTCCCCACGGACGCCGTTAGCGTCCAGGTCGCAGTGAAAGTCGTCAAATCATAGGCAAAACTTGAAATCGCGACAGGGTCAATGCTTTGCAAGGTCAGGTCCGCACTCTGAATATCGACATCTTCGGAAAATTGAATGGAAACCTGGTCTATATTTACCCATGGCAATACGTCCAACTGATTAGCACCGTCCGGAATCGCATAACCAAACGTCGCGTCGCCCAAACCCAAATTTGCCAGCTCGGTTCGAAATGCCGGGTTCCAAGCCGTGCCATTGACGAAAACGGCAGTCACCTGTGGCGCAAGGTCAATGTTCGTAATGACCGGGTCCGTTACGGTGGACGTGATGGAGGTCCCGGAAACGGTCGCTTGATTGAATACATGATCCAATCCCTTGGGAAACGGATTGTCCACATCGACCAGATATTCGACAGTCAATTCTTTTCCAGCAGGCAGCGTGCCCAACGAAACGGAAACATCACCGGCCAATAGGACGCGGTCTTCCAGTCGCTCAAACCGGAGGGTGCCGTTTTGTACTGGATGGGTACGGAAATGATTGCGTTTTGACATATCGGTACCTCAGGGCAATAAAGCGGGCGCAGGGGAACTCACAAAAACGCCAGAAGATTTGATTCGCGATGAAAGCACGTACGGCTGAGCTTTGCCGCTGTTCAGCAGACGCCCCGATTGTCCGACAACGCAAATGGAATGCAAACAACTTACTGGTTGCGGCCGTGTGAAATTCATGGCGGCGGTTATCACGCGGTGGAATCAGAGCAGCGACAACTTGGCATTTTTTCCATTTCCAGGTGTGGGTGTGATGATATCTGAAGTCGATTGCCAAGTCAAGAAATTCAACTAATCCGTGCCCGCCCATGAATTCGGATTGGTCTTCATTCCGCCGAATTTGTACGGCCGATTCGACCGATTGGATTTCATTCCCCAGCCACTAGGTTAACGCCGTGGCTTCCATTCCATGAGCAAATACAATCCGGCATCGCCAATCTCGCAAAAGCCCAGACGTTGGTACAGTCGCAATGCCGGATTGTTGAGCTCCACGTGTATCCGTACGGGCTTGTCGAGTTTTGCCGCCTCGCTAAGCAGTTCATTAAGAATTTGCCCGCCGATACCCTGGCCCCGGAAGGCCGGCATCAGGGCGATGTCGACAATTCGATGCTCGTCGGTTCGCCGATCGACATACAACCGGCCAATGGGCCTGCCGTCTTGCAGGATGACTTGAAAGCTCGCGTGTTGAAATTGTTCCTGATAGTACTTGTGTTGAGCCGCAAACTGCATGCGCAAAAAAGATTCTTTTTGAACATCCGGCCAATTGGTCATATTCATCTCGGGTTCGCGCGTGCTGGCGTAAACCTGATAAAGGAATTCCATATCATCTTCGGAGATTTCCCTATAGCTGACCAATGAATCCACCTGTTCGCGTTGACAAATCGAGTGCCGTTTCGCGCACCGCATTGACACGTCAATCGCTGTCTGCCTGCCAACACTTGTGCCTGCCCCAGTCGCTCAACCCCGTGACGGATAAATGCCTACCAGGGCAATCAGAAAAGTGAGTGCCAAATAGGGCTGTCGGTTTTCGTGAGGTTGGCCATTGCCGGCGGGCAAAATCGAATCGTGGTTCATATCCACCAGATTCTGGTTGATATTTTGACGATATGCATTGCCCCCTACACTGCGCGCAAGGGTTCGAGTCGTATCCGGAGCAAAAACGGTCGCGATTCCGGTATTGGCCCGCAGCGTATGGGTATGCGATGGCATTTGCGCTTCGGTCAACGTGACTTGGTTCGTGCCGCCCCTTTGGCCTAGTCGCCGATTAGTCAAGCCGGGCCCGCGACCGGGATGCATGGGTACCCGATCTCGAAGATCGGGAAGACCAAATGACACTCTACCATCACCGCCGTAGGTTGTCCCAACTAATGAAAATAAAGCCGTATTTTGCGCGATTGGCAGTAACTGACCATCACAGAACGCCCAGTTACGAATAGCAAAGTTACCGGCGAAAATGCGAATTTCTGCGATAAATGGTTCAGACATGTGGGTAACTCCGCAAGGATCAAGGACGCGAAGGATAAATGCCGATTAGCGCCACGATGAAGTTGACACACAAAAAGGGCATCAAATTCTCATGTGACTGCACGCCGCCAGTCGACGTGACGGATGTTGCTCCCAAATCGACGTTCGGCGGCTGGGGCCGGAATACACGCACCGTAGGCGAGGCGCGCAAGAACTCGCCTGCCGGGTTATTTTGCGTTCCCCCGCTGGAATCAAACTGCAACGTGTGGGTGTGCGAGGGCAACTGGTTAACTGTCAGTGTTTCTTGTTCCGTTCCTGCTTTGGCGCCGATTCTCCGGGGGCTCAGTCCCGGACCGGTGCCGGCATGGATCGGCACGCGGCCGCGCAGGTCGGGCAATGCAAATGTGGTTCGACCGTTTCCTCCATAGATGGTGCCGAACAAACTGAACAGGGCATCGTTTTGAGAAATGGCCAAAAGTTGACCGTCGCATAACGCCCAGCCACGGGGTGCGAAATTACCAGCGAACATTCGGATTTCACCAATGAATGGTTCGGCCATGATGCTTGTTCCTCAGTTTCGCGGTGGAAATACACCATTTAGGGCAATACAAAATCGCAGAGCCAGAAACGGTTGCATGTTGTTGTGGGCGGCTCCGCCCCCCGTATTGGCAAGCGTTCCGGGCAACGGTTGGGTTAAGGCCAACGCCCCACCATAACCGTTGGCAAATGCGGCCAGTACGTGACCGGTCGGGGCCGGTGCATCGCCATCACTATTCGACGCCCGCAGGGTGTGATCGTGATTGGGAATTTCATTTAACGTCAGCGCGACGCCTTCCAATCCCGACTTGTGTCCGAGCAAATTTTGCGGCCCTCGATGCAGGGGTGCCCGGCCACGCAAATCTGGCAGCGCAAACGAAGTTCGACCGTCCCCGCCGTAAGTGGTTCCCAACAATGAGTACAGCGATTGATTTTGATTAATCGGTAAAATCTGACCGTCGCAAGATGCCCAACCCCGGGGTGCGAAATCAAATCCAAAAATCTTTATCTCAGCCAGGAATGGTTCTGCCATGAGTGTTTCTCCAGCGATTCAGCTGCTCAACTGGTTGTAAGTTTCGTCGCATCACCACTCGCAGTTTGTGTTCCTACGGCGAGTTGAAAACTGATTCGTATTGAATTCCTGTCCCGTCCTTGCCTATTCCGATCGGCACCAAAAACAAATCCAATGTTCCCGTGGCTTGATTTTCCAATTGATAAATGGATTGCGGAAGATAGCGGTCGACCGAAGCGTTGGGATCCACAAAAATCAATGAAAACTGGCCGGTTGTTTCGGCGAGCTTGTCATCACGATTCGTTGGTGTGGCTTCAACCAATTGACATGCTCCCAGCCGTCGACCGCCCAGGCGAATGATGAATTCCTCGCCAACCAGCCTGGCAAAATACCCGAACTGAAATTGAGGCGAGTCGGTCATGGGTTTGGCAATCGGCATCAGACGTTCTGTTAGTTGAATACCACTTCATAGTAGCAGCGATGAGGATCTTCGGAGGCCGCCATGCGATTGACGAATATGCTTGTCGGTTCAAATTCGGGATGAGAAAACAAATGCGTCCCCGCTCCCACCGTTTCCCCAGCTGGCCCTTCAAACCGCAACATGAAACTGCTCGCCCGGATTTCCGCGGGTCGTCGTACATCACTTTCATGGGACAGGTCGTTGACTCCCGCCAGCTTCACGACGGTCCGTCCAACCGTTGCGGCACCACACGGTCCGCACATGGTAAACTTTTGCCCCAGCAAGGGCTCAAAATCCGCGAGTTGCAGATCGACTAAACACTTGACTTGCGCATCGCTTGCTGCGGTGCGGTGAGGTGTTCCACTTCCTCCGACAATTCCCACGGCCCCGGCGGCCAATGTCGTCGTGATAAAACGACGGCGACTCGGATGTTTTTCGTCAGCGTCGGCCAGATTCAATGACGCAGCAGATTGGAACGACAAAGGCGAAGAATGTTTGTCAGGCTTGCTCATGAATCGTTCGCTCCTGGATCAAGGAACTCGATGTGCCCAACCGGATTGATGTACCTACCCACCAACCATTACTTGGTCGCGTTGTAACATACATTATATCAAATTGCAATTATTGCCGCGGCACCAGCAACAATTTCACCGGGCAGCCGCCACGTCCTCCGGCACCAATGCACTGGCCTAGTTCAGCTCAAAGATGGCCTGGATCTCAAGGATCGCGCCGCGGGGCAATGAAACCATGCCCACCGCGGCCCGCGTGCCAACGCCGTTCTCTTCGCCAAACAAATCCCTGAACAGCTCGCTACAGCCGTTTATCACCAATGACTGATCGGTAAAGTCGCTAGTGCAATTGACCATGCCGGTCGTACGCACCAATCGCTTGACCCGATTCAGCGTACCCAGTTCGGCCTTGAGCGACGCCAGCATGCCTATGGCCGTGCGCTCGGCGGCAGCTTTTGCTTGTTCCAATGCGACGTCGTCACCGACTTTTCCAGTTAAGATCTTGCCGTCTGCCGAGATGGGAATATGGCCCGACAAAAATGCCAGGTTGTTGACAACCACCACTCGACGATACACAGCCAGCGGTTGGGAAACTTCCGGCAACTGATGGCCCATATCCGCCAGTCGTTGGTCATAATCTTCCTGAATTGGCGCTGCAACAGTGGACCAACTTGCCGCTTTGAATCCCAGGCCAGCCAACACGGCAACGACCGTCATCAAAACAAAACCAAATCGCAACATCTTTTCCCCCAGCAATTCCAGAGACAAAAAATCAGCGTTGTCGGCAGCAAACCGGCAACGCTGCAATGACATCCCGAATTCGTAGACCGTTATAAGTATTCCATCATTGCTTGCCGCGTTCCAACACGAACAGGAAAAATCCATTGTCGGCGGTCGACTCAAATTTCTCGGGGCGGTTCTCGCCGGCCGGATCATAGCACAACGTAAACTTGTCGCCTTCGATTTTGATAATCCCCAGCGCTTTGCCATCGGCCGGGCCTTCCTTGATTTCCAAATCGATATGGACCGGCGTATGTTTGGAATCAATCTTGTAGGCCATGGCAAAAGTCTCTTCAGGTCCTGCCGGTACCGTGAACTCGTCTTTGGAAATACTGACAGGGAGCGACAGACTCTGCTCATTCACGTCGTCACCGGCTCGCTTGCCGGAAACGTAATTCCAGTTTCCAATCAACTTTTCCGCGTCGAATTTTGATGCCGACTTTTTTAGTTCGAACAGGAAGTTGCCGTTTTCTTCCGTCGATGAAAACTCGGTGGGCCGTTCACCGCCGCTGGCGTTATAGCACAGCATCAGTTTGCCGTCTTTGAACTTGATGATGCCTACGGCCTGGCCCTCAGGGGCCGGTCCTTCCTTGATTTCCATGTCGATATGCGCCGGATTTTCCGCCGTATCTAACTTGAAACTCATCACAAAGGTCATGTCGGGGCCCACCGGCAAAATAAACGTGCCGTCCTTGATGGTAACGGTCGCCGCCAACGCTTCCGTTTGCGACTCGACTCCAGCCTTTTTACCCGAAACAAAACTCCAATCACCGGCCAATTTTTTTTCCAACTCTTCTTGCGCCAAAGTGGTGCCCGATAACAGCGCCAGTGCGCACAACAAACCGACAACCTTCGTCATGGTTATTCCCCGTATCTAAATTTCGTAAAACAACGCTTCGCCGAGTCGGAATTGTAAGTAATCGATTGGACTGTTTCAAACAAATTTCCTGGCAACCAAATAAAGATCACATAAGCAGTTCTTCCCACCCCACCCCAGTATCCGGACAGAGCCGAACATCGTATAAACCAGTTTCCCAATTCAGCCGTATTATAACGCCTAACAAAATGGAGCCCTCCATGCAGCATGGTGCACGAAACGATCTGGTCGGAGAGGTGGTCGAAGTCAAATCGGATGGCGGCGTCATGAGCCAAGCCAAAGTCCGCGTGCAGGGCGAGTTCGTTCTCTCGTCGGTAATGACCAAAGAATCTGTGGACGCCATGAAGCTCCAACCGGGCGATCAAGTGCGCGTGATCGCCAAAGCAGTGAACGTGCTGCTGGTCAAGGATTGAGCCACAGGCGAAAGGGTGCGTTAAAGTCGCGACTCCGGAGGTCGACCGTTTTCGGATGAATGCCCGCTCTGCGGTGGTCCGTGTTCGGCGTCCTCCAGCGAATTTGGATCAGCTTCCTCGGGCGGCGACGCCAAGGTTGGATCGTCGACGGCACCCAATAATTCCAAGTGAGATTTGGCCTTGGCAACCAAGGGTTTCAAGAAAGCGTTTTCGGAACAATCGGCGACGACTTGACGATACAATTCGATCGCCGAATCGGCATTGCCGGCCTGGGCCAATTCCGCGGCTTCCGCCAATACCGACTGCAATTGTTCTGTCCGGGCAACGGCGTCCTGTTTCGCCGCTCGTAACAATTCAAAACGCTGCTTGGATTCGTCGTAAATGTGCCGCTGATCCTCTTGGTCTTCCGTCGTCTTGACCAGTTCGCCAAACAGCGTCAGCGACTCGTCCCAGTCTCCTTCTTCCTGACTTTGGTAGGCCAGATAGAATTTTCTCACATTGGGGGACTCCAGTCCCACCAAACCGGTTTTCATCCGCCGCATCAATGAGCGGCGACGTGACTCAAAGTACAAATCTTCGGCCGCCATGATTTGAGTGATGTCGGAACTTGAATTCATCACCCGTTTGCACAAAGACCGTGCCCGTTGCCAATCGCGAGGATCCTCCGACTGCAACAGCGCGGTAGCTTGCTCCATTAACGAGACTCGATTGACGGGCCAGAATGTAAACACGGCAAACAGCAAGGCAATCGCCGCCAGCCCAGCGATCAAGAATGGGGTGCTTTCCATCAGCGGACCGCGCGGTTTTTTTTCCTTTTTGATGCCCAGCAAACGTCTGGCTTCGGCTTTATCGGCCCCGGCCGTCAGCGCCGTGAAGCCCCGCGTCATTTCTTCAACCGCGGTTTTCTTGCCCTGTTCGATGCTGCGAATCTGCTCCAAAGCCAACACGACGGCCCGCGCACTATGCGGCCGCTTCTTTGGCTCCGGATCCAGCAATTGCGTGACCAGGCGGTCCAACCAACCGGGACAATTCATCACGCGGCTACTGACGCTCGGCGGCGTATCGTTCTGTTTGGCGCGGGTCAGTTGCAACATCGTCTCCGGTTCAAACGGCAACCGGCCAGTCAGCATTTCATACAGAATGACGCCCAGCGAATAGAGATCCGACTTTTGCGTGGCTCCGTTTTCCAGCAACTGCTCCGGAGCCAGGTAAGCGGCCGTTTCCAGTTGCGCCCGCCGCGCCGCGTCCCACCGCCGTTTTCGAGAACGATTCAGGCGCAAGTCGGCGACTTTAATCCGGCCACTGGATTCGATCAGAATTTTATCGGTCGTCAGCTTGGAATGGATGATTTCATTCTGATGCAGGTACTCCAGCGCCCGTGCGATCTGGCGGCCATAATCGATCGCCAGGTCCGGCGCCAGTTGGCGGCGCCGTGCCAGAAACGCCGACAATGATTCGCCGTCGATCAATTCGTGCGCGAAAAAAATCTTTTCGCCTTCCACGCCCGCACCGTACAGCTGCACCAGGTTCTCGTGCTTGAGCTGACGCAGGATTTTGACTTCGTGATTGATCTTAGCCAACGCACGTTGCCAATCCGCGTCGGGCGGAAGCGAAATGAACTTGAGAGCCACGTCCCGCTGTTGCTCCACTTGTTGCGCACGATAAACCTGATGGCGGCGATGCGCTCCCAGTTTTTGGCCGACGAGAAACGGGCCGACGCGTGTGTTTTCCACGAGACGCTGTACCTACAAAGAAAAGCAGTCAAACCGGCAATGGCGGGGACGAGGCAAATCAATGCAATTCGCCGGAGCTTCAATTTTAATCCAGTTGCCACCCGGCGCAAACGCTCACAAAACGGGCCAACCGGGCAAACAAACCCAGACTGGGACCTTCGAACCGCCCACGGTGGGGATTCGAGCCCGAAATTATTCATTGGGAGCGGCGGGCCTGTCCGATCAATTTGGTCAGTAAGGACCGTCAGGCTGCGCGATATCAATTGGACCATTGCCGGCAGTACTCGTAGACGGCCATCGTGGCCGCCGATGCGACGTTGTAGCTCATTGGCCGGCCGTATACGGGAATTTCGGCTACGTGGTCACAAACCGCCAATACTTCTTCGCTGATTCCAGTTCGCTCGTGACCCAGCACCAGCACCGATCGCGCGGGAAACTGAAACTCAAATAGACTTGTCGAATGGGTCGACTGCTCCAATCCGACGATCGCGTATCCCTCCTGCTTGAGCTTCCGCAACACCGGGGGCAGCGACCGCCGCGGTTCGATGGCCACATGTTCGGTGGCGTCCCGGGCCACTGTGGGATCAATCGTAAACGGCCGGCAGGCAATAATGCGGTGCACGCCCAGTGAACCGGCGACCCGCACAATCCGCGACAGATTTACCCGGCTTCGCAACGGGGGACAGGCGATGATCAACTCGCGTTGGCGGTTTAATTCGGACGGCGGTTTGTGTCGTTGATGGGCAAATTTGGTCATACGCGAGTCAGGCCGGCCGCGCCATCGTCAGGACAATCGCCATATGTCCAGGCCAATCACCGTCACCATCAGGGCCAGCAGAAATGCAAACCCGACCAGCGTCAGCGCGAGTTGTAGTTTTTCGCCGACGGGACGACGGAAAATGCCCTCGTACATCAAGAACACCATATGCCCGCCATCCAGCACTGGAATGGGCAGGAAATTGATGATCGCCAAATTCGCGCTTAGCAACGTCAGGAACAACAACAGGCGCGATGTTCCCTGGTTGGCCTCCGACGTCGCCACGACGGCGATTGTGGCTGGTCCACCAAAGTGTTTGATTGAAAGTTGGCCGCGAAATAATTTTTTCAGAAACTTGAGCACGCGCGACGCGTCATAAACCGTCTGGCGAAACCCGGTACCGATAGCCGCCCACAACGAATCGTCCTGGTAAAACTCCTGCCGAAACTTCAGCCCGATGCCGCGGACTTCTTGATATTGCCCCTCGGCCAGTTGTGCCTTAACCAACGCCGTCTTGGTAGTCGCATCCCGCTCAAACCGCAATTCAACTGGAGTTCCCGGATCGACACTTTGCAGATTGGTATGTACCACCCCCCAGCTTTCGGGAAACGTCTTGAGGTCGATCGGTTTGGTTAATGGTGCCAGATATGAAATCGCCCGCTGGCGATCGTTGAGGCGTATGGTGGCGCCCACTAACACGTCGCCTGGCTGCAGGGGATTTTCACTGTCGGATGCAGGTTGGCTGACCTGCGCCACGACGTTTTTGATGGGCAAGTTGATGCCTAGCGATTCGATGGCGATCCCGTTCTTGGAATGCACCATGGACAGGGCGTTCGGCAATTGCGGTGTAACGTCGACATCCAATTCCGTCGGCTCGGTGGCTCCATCGACGTACCGACTCACCCGGAACGTGGCCGACTGACCGGCGCGCGCCAAATGCAACATGCGGGATTGCAAGGTGAACGGATCACCCAACGGTTGTTCATCGATCGACATTATTTTGTCGCCGACGCGCAGCCCATCGCGGGCAGCCGATGAATCCTTGCGAATGGCGCGAATGGGACCGACTTGCATCACCAGGCCAAGAGTCCGCATGGAATTGGCAGGCAAGTCGACTTTTAATTCGGTTTGCTCTTTTTCCGAGCCCCTGAGGACAGTGAGTTCAACGGCCCGATCTGCCGCGCGAGCCAAAATCCGTTTCAAATCGAACTCGTCCGATACCGGCGCGCCATCGACAGCCGTGATGCGGTCGTTGGCCTGCAACGGGGGTTCAGCACGTTTCGAGGCCTGCGAATCGACGGTTGCGATTTCGCTAAGTTGCGGCGCAACCGACGGATTGATGCCCAGCGCCAACAGGTTCTCGCCGCCCTTGACGCCGATCAGGTTGCTGGCCGGCATCACCGATAATTCCACGGGCTCGTCCTCCGTGGGACGCTGAATCACCAGATCCAATGGGCCATCGTATCCGTCCAGCACAATGGTTTCTTTCAGGTGATGAAACGTGTAATACTTTTCGCTCGGCACCTGGTCATTGATCCGCAAGACTTGGGAACCATCCAAGTTGTTCTGCCAGGCGGGGCTGCCGGGTATCGTGGTGCCGACGCGGGGTGGTTCGTAGAAGACGCCTTGGCGGAAGGCAATCGCAGCAAAAATCACGGCAAATATCAAATTCATGATCACGCCCGCCGAGATAATGGCCATCCGCTGTGGCACGGTCTTGGCGAGGTAACTGCGCGGATCCAGTTTCGGACCTTCTGATGGTTGTGCGTCGGACGACAGCGCTCGCTGTCGCTCCTCAGCCATTTTGGCCGGATTGTCATCCTGACCCAACATTTTGACGTAACCGCCCAATGGCAGGATACCCACGCCGTACTCGGTTTCTCCCCACTGCCAATGCACCAGTTTCCGCGGCACAATGACTCGATCACCGATTTTGATATCGAACGCATCAAAGCCGACGTAAAATTTTTCGCATTTCACACCGCAAGCTTTGGCGACCAGAAAGTGGCCCAGTTCATGGACAAAAATCACCGCGCCCAAACCGATCACAACTTGGAACACGGCCCACCACCAGCTGACGTCCAGCCACCCGGAAAGTTGCCCGATCAAATACAAATCCACTTGCCTATCTCCTCCCGTGCCCAACGATCGGCATCGATGATCTGATCGAGCGTGGGATGCGGATGAAACGGATGATGTTCAAGTACGCTTTGACACGCACGTACAATGTCGGTGAATCCTATTCGCTGTTTGAGAAACGCATCGACGGCGGCTTCATTGGCGGCGTTCAAAACGGCGCCCGCCGTGCCGGCCATTCGCGCCACCTGAAGTCCCAGCGCTAGAGCTGGAAAACGACTCAAATCGGGTGGCGAAAAATCCAACGACATCGATTGCCCAAAATCCAACCGCTCCGCCGGACCCTCCAGTCGGTCCGGATACGTTAGCGCGTGCTGAATGGGCAATTTCATGTCCGGTGGGCTTAACTGGGCGATCACCGAACCGTCAACAAATTCTACCATGGAGTGTACGATGGATTGAGGGTGCACGACTACCTCGATTTGACCTGGATCCAGCTCAAACAGCCAACGCGCCTCGATAATTTCCAGCGCTTTGTTCATCATCGTGGCCGAATCAACGCTGATTTTCTGGCCCATTTCCCAGTTGGGATGAGCCACCGCCTGCTCGGACGAGGCACGCCCCATCTGCTCGCGCGTCCAGCGGCGAAACGGTCCGCCACTGGCCGTGAGAATGATGCGGGCAACCTCGCGTCGCCTGCCCGATTGCAGGCACTGAAAAATCGCGTTGTGCTCGCTGTCGACAGGTAATATCGTGCCCCCGGTTCGACACACCAGTTCCATCACCCGCGGGCCTGCCGCGACCAGCGTTTCCTTGTTGGCCAGCGCGACCGTCTTGCCAGCCTCCAAGGCCGCCCAGGTGCTCCTCAGGCCGGCGGTTCCCACGATAGCAGCCACCACGGTGTGGACCCCTGGATCCGCCGCTCGCTGTTGCAGCTGATCATGGCCGATCAACACGTCGGTACCCGGCAGCGAAGGCCAGCGAAATTTTTCCGCCCGCTTGCAATCCGTAGCGATAATCCAGGCCGGTTTGAACTCTCGGGCCTGCCGACACAGCTCATCAAGATTCTGATGGGCCGACAGACCCACGACTCTCAGCCGATCACTTAGCTGTCTAACCACCTCCAACGTGCTACATCCCACACTGCCGGTGGAACCGAAAATCGCAATCGACTTGGGTTCTATGGCCGGTTTTTCCAGTGATGCTTCGGCTAATATCGCCATGACCAGTGCAATTCGCGTCGATGTCGACCCCGCTGTCGTGGGCCGGTTAACCGTTATAATTGGGCCCGGTAATGACGTTGTTATCGCGGAAATGTGGGGGACTCGCCACCCTCGCGGCAATTCGCCCCATTTTTGTCGCTCGGTGGCGATTGCGGGTTATTTAATTGTAAATGGGTGATTCAGCGCGCGGGAATTAATTGCGATTGGCCCGCCCCCGCCGCCTCGTTTTCAGGGGGGTCTGCGAGCGATCGCGGTCGAATAAAAACTCGACGGAAATCATGGATTTCGTTGTCATAATGAGACCCGCCACCTACATTTAGACAACCCCGGCCATCATTCACTGGCCACAGATTTTTGCCCCGCATGCAAACCCCGCTGCGGATCGAATTGTGGCCCACACCGGACACCGTAAACACCATGGATCAAGACAGCAATCGAAAACAAAACGAGCCGCGCGCCAAGTCTGGTTTGGCCGTGTTTTTCCTGCTGATCACAGCCGGGCTGACATTGGCTGCGATCATGATGTTTGCCCGGATCATGAACTACTCGCTATCCTTTGGCGACTTCAACCGGTTGTTGGAAGTCACCAAATACACGGAGTATGGTTCGACCGAATTGGCCCCAGAATTTTCTGGCAAGATTCAATTCAGCAACCAGCGCAGCAACGGCCGGTGGGACGAGTTAAAGCAATTGCAGGACGTGGTTGTCGGGGACCGCAAGATTGAAGGAAAAGCCGTGTTACGAACGGCTGACGCGAGCGTTCCCGGTAACCCCAGCGAGACCGACTGGAGCGAGGAACGCGAAATTCATTTCACCGTAAACAAAGATTCGTCGGATCAAGTGTCCTCAGCACTCATCAGCCGGCTTCGTGAACATAACATTTCCTACGATGCCGATTCCGGTCCGTCCTTCTGGGAGCGGTATGGATTTTTGATCATCACTTCGGCAGTGCTGATCATATTGTTCATCTGGATGATGCGACGATTGGGTGGTGCCTCGGGCCCCATGCAATTTGGACGCAGCCGTGGCCGCCTGTATGCGGAAGAAGATTTGAAGATCTCGTTTGACGATGTGGCCGGAATTGATGAAGCCGTCGAAGAGGTCAAGGAAATCGTCGACTTTTTGCAGTCGCCCGAAAAGTATCAAAAGTTGGGAGGGCGGATTCCCCGCGGCGTATTGTTAGTCGGCCCGCCGGGCACCGGCAAGACGTTGTTGGCCAAGGCCATCGCCGGAGAAGCCGGCGTGCCGTTTTTCAGCCTGTCGGGCAGCGACTTTGTGGAAATGTTCGTCGGCGTGGGTGCGGCACGTGTCCGGGACATGTTTCAGCAAGCCGAATCCAAATCACCCTGCATCATCTTTATCGACGAACTTGACGCGCTGGGCAAAACACGCGGCGGCAGCATGATTGGCGGGCACGACGAGCGAGAACAAACGCTCAACGCCTTGTTGGTGGAGATGGACGGATTCGCCTCCAACAGCGGGGTGATCGTCATGGGCGCGACCAACCGGCCGGAAACGCTGGACCAGGCTCTGATGCGCCCCGGCCGCTTCGATCGCCACGTGCTGGTGGACCGACCCGATTTGCGCGGCCGCGAGGCGATCCTCAAAGTTCACGTTAAAAACGTCAAATTGGACCCGTCGGTTGATCTGCACAAAGTGGCGGCCATTAGTCCGGGGTTTGTCGGCGCCGATCTGGCCAACCTGGTCAACGAAGCCGCTCTGCTGGCCGCCCGCAATGGTAAATCAACGGTCGGCATGGACGAATTCAACGAGGGTGTCGAACGGGTCACCGCCGGTTTGGAGAAGAAACAACGAGTGATGAACTCGGAAGAAAAACAGCGGGTGGCTTACCACGAAAGCGGCCATGCCTTGGTTGCCTTCAGCCTGCCCAACACCGACCCGGTGCACAAGGTCTCCATCATTCCCCGCGGATTGGCCGCATTGGGATACACCATGCAACGACCCGAAGGTGACCGGTTTCTGATGACGCAAACGGAACTGGAAAGCCAAATCCAAATTCTGTTGGCCGGCACATTGGCGGAAGAAATCGTTTACCGGGACATTTCCACCGGTGCGCAAAATGACTTGGAACGGGCATCCGAAATCGCTCGGGCGATGGTCACCCAATACGGGATGAGCCGACTGGGCCGGGTCAACTATCGTGAATCCAACCGTTCGCCGTTTTTAGCCGGCACGTTTCCAGAGGAACACGGTCGCGAATACAGCGAAAAAACCGCTCGGGAAATTGACGAAGAGGTCAAACGCATCATCGATGAATCGATTGAAAAAGTGCGACACATTCTTGACGTGCGTAAAGACGCGCTGATCGCTTTGACGGATCGACTAATCGAAGTCGAATCGGTCGACTCGGCGGAGTTGAAAAGGATCATCGACGAAAACTCGCCCGGACCAGTCGTGGTGCCCGGCACGGCCGACGTTCGCCGCCATGCCGATCGATCGGCGGCGTCGCAGGAAGAAGCATCGCACAGCGAATCGCCTGCCGACGAAGAGCGATCAGCTCAATAAGCCAGTCCCATCGGCGCGCTGGCCCGGTTCCGTGTAAATTCCGCAACCACTGGCAGGCGGCAAGCTTGGGGTGATTTGACGACATGAAACTGGCGATATGCAACGAAACGTTTCGCGGCTGGTCGTTTGACGAAACGTTTCGCTACGCCCGGCAGCTGGGATATGACGGGATAGAGATTGCTCCGTTCACCATTGAAAAAAACGCCTGGGATATCACGCCCCAGCGGTGCCAAACGATTCGATCTCTCGCCGATCAACACCAATTGGAAATTGTAGGTCTGCATTGGCTTTTGGCCTTTACCGACGGCTACCATCTGACCTCTCCGGATCCGCAGGTGCGAGAGCAAACCGGCGATTATTTGACGCAGTTAGCCCGCGTTTGCCACTGGCTCGGGGGCTCGATCATGGTGCTCGGTTCTCCACAACAACGAAACCTGGTCGATGGCTGCTCAGTAGAGGATGGCAATTCATTCGCCGTAGATTGCATCCACCGCGCACAGGCGTCGCTGGAGGAACTTGACGTGGTGCTGGCGCTGGAGCCGTTGGGGCCGCAAGAGGGCAATTTCCTGCTGACGGCCGCCTGGGCCGTCGAACTGATCGAACGCATCCGCTCGTCGCATGTCAAATTGCACTTGGACGTCAAAGCCATGTCAACTGAATCCGAACCGATGGCGGACATCATCCTGCAGAATCGCGACTACCTGGTTCATTTCCATGCCAACGATGCCAACTTGCGCGGACCCGGGATGGGCGACATTTGCTATGAGCCAATCATCGCAGCGTTGCGAAAGATAGATTACCAGGGGTGGATTTCCGTCGAAGTCTTTGACGAGTCGCTCTCACCACAGCAACTTGCCAGCGAAAGCATCCAATACCTGCAGCAACAATTGGCGTAGATCCATGCCAGCGCGACGCCCGAGCGAGTAGCTGGCAAATTACTGCGCGATCGCTTCGGCTGTTCAATTCTCCCCGTTATCCCGGCCCACCCCGGCCAAGTATTGTTGTTTTAGTTTTCGAAAGCGCCATTCGACCAGGAACACACCCGCCACCAGGATCAGGATCCCGGCCAGCTTGAGCCACAACGTATCGGCGCCGAAATATTTGTTAATCTCCTTGGCAAAAAAATACATGATGCCATTGCCCAGGATGCTGCCCAACAAAACGCCGGTCACGGTGAAGAACCGACCCAGTCCCAGCAAGCGTCCAAAAATGGAACCGCCAATGCTGCCGGTCGTCGACGTGGGAAAGATGACAAACGTCACCAGCCCGACGAACGTGACCCGTTTTAGCCACGGATGATGGTCCATCAAAAATTTTCCATCCGAGACCAGCCCGGCGATCTTGGGGCCAGCCCAGGGAACACGAAACAAAATGCCCATGTGAAACGTTACAAACAAGGCAACCATAAAGTCCATGAAGGTCAGCATCAAAAACAGCTGGCTGGGCGCCAATGAAATGGAATGCAGTACGCCCTCACCTTGCCCCTCATAACCGCCGAGAATGACGAAACGCCCAAAGACAAAAAAGGTGATGGCGGCGTGATAAATGAACTTGCTCGCCAGGCCCCATCCACCGATCAATCCGATCACGGTCAGCACCACGCCGCTGATCACGGCCGGCCCCAAAAAGGTTGAGATCCAAAGTACGGGAAAATTGCGGCGAAATGACCGTTCAAATTCCGTAATGGACTTGATCAACGATTGGCGAAGCGCTTCCGATTCGGATTGCGTTTGATTCACGTTCTCTGGCGACGACTCGACAGAGGCGGTGCGATGCGCCGTGTCTGCGATCGGTTCAGACGGCGGCAGCGGCGGTACAGAATGGACGTCGTCCGCCATTTGAACATTGAAATGAAACTGGGTGTCGCTCGGATTCGTCAGATTTTCCATTCTATAAATCCACAACTCGCCGTCGATGCGGGCAAACAGGTCGGAGCGCCTCTGCCGGTCTGGTTCGGCCGGCCTCATGTCACCAACGTTGATGAAATCGCTCCCGCCACCCTAGATATCGACATGAATTGCTTAGCCATCAGGTCTGTTTTTTCGGTTCGCGCGTGGATTGGCAAAAAACATTCACCGAAAATGCATTTCCACAGAACCATCGCGGCTGCGGCCACGGAGCGATAACCGCGCGAGAATGGGCGGTTGATTAAGAAATAAAGGGTTACGTTAGACCGCGGCCCGCCACACTTTCCACCAGGGCTTTTTCTGATCTTTTTTGGACGTGAAGCCCCAAGGCTTTCCGTTCGTGCCGATGCTGCCTTGTAACTTGGCGTAAGTGAAATCGGCTCGCGCGATCTTTGCCGTGGTCATCACCGCTTCGCGCAAATCCGCCTTGCTGAGATCGGCGCCCGTGAAGTCCACACCGTAGAGATTGGCTTTGTGAAAATTGGCCCCGACAAAAATGCCCCGCAGTTCGGCAAAACTACAGTCCGACCCCGCCAGGTTGGCACCAGAAAAATCAGCACCGTTCGCCTTGGCATGTCGCAACGACATCTGCTGCCCGTTTATCGACAGCATGTACGCTCCGTCGAGCATGGCGTCCGACAGATCAACTTGTTTCATTTCGGCTTCAGCGAAATGCGCTCGCTTGAGCACACAATTCTGAAACTTGGCATTTCCGAACTGGGCAAACCGACAATCGGCATCGGTGAAATTACAGGCTTTAAATGAGGCACCTGTAAAGTCCATGCCGGAAAGATCCGCTCCGATCAAGTTGGCCCCGGACAAACGCACGCCACGGGGCGTATCAACGTCCAACTCCAACAGGACCTTCTCGGAGCCCTTTTGTTTAATAACGACCACATTTGCCTCCAACTCAAGTGCCAGCCCGCCACCTGATGGCAGATGGCCCGCGGCTACACTTTCCCCTACTCGACGTGAATCACCCGCTGGCAGAACCGAAACTCGGCACTTTTCGCGCTGTCGTTCACGCGCATCGTCGTTTCGACGAATTATTTAATCTGCAAACCGGTTTGGTTTGTGAAACTGCTTGCTTTCGCGGTTGGATTCTTGGGGAGCGGCCCGCTTCCGCAGACTGCTTCCATTCTATCTTTTTCGATCAAAAACAGCCAATATTTTCGACAAATTTCCCACCCCCGCGCGGATTGGCAAGAAATTCGGATCAATCTGGCTTTTACAGCTGTCTCCCGCAAAACCGGTCGAATGCCGCTAAAATCGCGGTTTTTCGATGCCCTGGCCGGGTGGGCGGTTCCCTAGATCTGGCGGTCTAGCCCATCCGCTGGTTAGACGCTAATCCTACTCGTCCGGTTCACCGTGAGTTTCAATTCCTCGAAATTCGGCCAAACCAACTGTCTTGAAATCCATCCAATATCGTTTTGCCGAGTCAATGCGTTGCCGGTCCTTATCCGAAAGTTCCCACATCATGACGTGTTCCGAAAAAATCTTGAGTGGCTCCTTGATGGTGGACTGCTTAGGCTCCAGCGTCATTTCCACGCGACTTGGAATAAAACCGTATTTTTTTATCGCTCCGTTTAATTTCAAGCGGGCAAATGGAGGCATGCGGCGCGGGTCCGTTGCGTTAAGCCGCGCGAACTGGTCAATGAATACGTAATACATATCGAGTACGGCGTCGTTGGCAGGGCGTTCGCCGCGCGTGCGATAAGTCAGTCGGGGACTGCGAAGGGTCAGCCAGTTGGTGCCAATATCAAACTTTTCCTCAAACGATGGAAAAAACAAAAACTCATTTTCTTTGTCAACGACACTGGAGCTTTGAAGGGCCGCAAGTATTTTCAGCAACTCACTTTCAATGATCTCAGTCTTGACGCGGCTCCGCGTATCCAACAATACGAATCGTTTTTCCGTCGCATTGTAAATGACAATCTGTTGTGGAAACCGACTCTGATCGGGCTTGAGCATGAAATCAAACACCAGATGATCATCGAACAGAGTCAGGTTTTCAGATAACGGCTCAGGTTCGCCTTCGCGATAGACAATCGTCTCGATTCGAAATTCTTCAGCCGAAACGGCGGCCGGCCAACAGCCCAGAATTGCTACCGTGGCCAACCATACGCAAAGACTCTTCATGGGCGTTCCGCTTGCATTTGGGGGGGGCTCAAGACCTCATCGCGAATGGAGGCCGATGGCGACGTTAGGAGTTTGCGCGAAAAATGTCCAGATTGTTTGTCATCCCAGGCAAATGCTAGCTTGGATTGGCTCCCCGGGCGAAAGTACTGCCTCAATCCTTGAGGCCGGGAGGCAGGCCATTCGGGAAAAATTCGGCAATCCGTTCTTGGATATAACTCTGGCGATCGGCGGGCAACGGATGAGTGCTGAGCATTTCCGGTTGAGAACCGGCGGCCACAGCCGAATCGAGAATATCCATCACGGCTAACATAGCGCGTGGATCGAAACCAGCCGTTACCATCAGCTGCACTGCCCACCGATCGGATTCTAATTCATCGTTGGGGCCAAATTTCATATTTACCAGTTGTCCGACCATTTGCGCCGCTTGTTTGGAACCGGAATCTTGCCTGAACACTCCTGGCGTTCCGATCAGACTGCGAGTCGTTTTCTGGTTCGCCAATCGCTTGGCAACGTGGCGTTCCAATATGTGACCCATTTCATGGCCCAGCACCGCGGCTAATTGGCCCGTTGTTTGCAAACGATCGTACAGCCCGTACGTGATAAATACTTGGCCGCCTGGCAGGGCAAACGCATTGATTGTCCGCTGATCGGCCAACAAGTGAAACTCAAATGGATAGGGGTTAGCCCGCCCCTGTTCGGCGAATTGCCGGTCCAATGCGTCGACCAGACGCAATCCAATCTCGTCAACCATTTGCTGCGCGTCGCGACTGGGATGTAGTCCACCGTGGCGTTTGGCCATTTCCAGGCGCGTGGAACGACCTAGGTGAATTTCCTGCTTTCCCGTTAAAGCCGCCTGCTGTGTTTTGCCGGAGATCGGATATTTGTCGGAACTGCCGAAATATGAGACGGCCGAGAACAGAAGAATGCCGCCAGCCAAGAACAATCGTAAACGCAGCCCGCTGGCATACTTGCGCCGTGGACGGTGCCGCTGGCCGTAACTCACCCTATTATTCCCCCGTCAAAGCAAACGTAACAAGACGAGTATAATTGGGGACGAGTGAGGATGCAGAAAATTGCCCCAGCGACTACTGGTCAATGCCTTTAGCTTTGGCAATTTCCTGCAAAATATTGTCGACGCCCGTCTGAGCTTCACCAACCGATTGCTTGGCGGTATCGACAGCGGATTGGGCATTGTTCAACTGCGTCGTTGCCTCATTCAGACTCTGCTCACGCTGTTGGACGACTTGCATCGCCGCTTCGAGTTTTTGCCGCAGCTCGACCATTTGTTTGGCGAAGTTCGTTTCCTCGTTCCAGCGATCCACTTGAGCCTGCGCTGCTTGGACGTCCGCGTTCAGGTTGTTGTAAGCCGCGGTGGCCTCCTGGTGTTTTTGCTCGATGGGCGGCAACTGAGCCTGGATTGCCGCCACCTTTTCGTTAGCCGTTTTTAACTCCTGTTGTGCTTTTTGTAATTTTTCATTGGCTTGCGTCAGCTGCGTGGTTAATTCGGTGATCTTGGAGTTTAATTCCGTTTGCTGACTGGTCAGCATCGCGATCTGGCTTTCGATCTGTTTGAGTTGTTCCGTCAGCACGGTGGCCTGTTGACCGATGGCCGCATTGTCAGTCAGCTGACCGGCCGCCTCAATGATGTTCCGCACCGCCTCGCTGACCAGCGGTTTGGCCGCGTTGTGACGTGTCAACTGGTCCGTCACCTGGCTGAGCGATTGCTCGCTTTCTGTTTTTTGAGTGGTGGCGGTTTTGATTTCGGCGTCCAAAGCTGCGACGGTTTGCGTCGTGGATGCTTGGACTTGCTGTGTTTCAGCGAGCTGGCTCTGCATGGCCGTCAGTTCCGCGGTGGCTTGATCGAGGTTTTGTTTAAGCGGTGGAAGCCCAGCGGATTTTTCGTTCAGAGCGGTTGTGGCCGCCGCCAATCGCTGTTCCAAGCTGGGCGGGTTGGGTGTCCACGAACCCACTTGCGCTGCGTCGGATTCCTGCCAGAGGACGATTTGGCCGGAGTAGTCTCCAGCCATCGCGCGACTGGTTTCATCACACCAGCTGACGCTTAATCCGATTGCCGGTAATGCCGCAAATGCCTTCAGTTGCTGGCCGTTTTGGTCCCATAGCTTGGTTACGCGGTCGCGACCGGTCGAAAGGATTCGGCCATCTCGAGCAAATTCGATGGCGGTCGCCCCACCGCCATGGGCTCCCCAGTTTTTGATCTGATTGCCGTTTTCCATTTCCCACAAACGAATCGTGGTGTCCTGGCTGGCGGAGGCCAGGACGTTCGAATCGGCTCGCCAGGAGAGTCCTGTAATCGCGCCAGAATGGCCATTGAGCGTCAAGTACTCGCGTCCGGTCGTTGCTTCCCAAACGTACAGACCGCCATTGCGATCGCCGGTGGCCAATAACACGCCATCAGGGCTGAATTCGATCGCCGTTAGCCATTCTGTGGGTTTGGTCATTTCGAACTGCAATTCGCCGGATTGCGTGGAATACACCTTGATCGTCCGCTGCGGTCCTCCCAACGCGACTTGGGAATGATCCGCGCTGATATCCGCGGCTAACACCTCGTCAAATTCGTCTCCAATGACCGCAATCCGTTCGCCACTGGTCACATCCCACAGGACGACCAATCCGCGGGCACCTGGTTGTCCACCGGCTGCCAACAGCAATTGACCCGTGCGGCTGAATCGCACCACGTTGACCGCGCCCTCGGGGAATGGCAGCACGCCGACTAATTCCAAGTTTTGCGTGTGATACAGCAACACCTGCCGTTCACCAGCGACGGCCGCCAGCGGTCCCCAGGGGCTGGTAGCGATGCTGGACACGACATCGTTTTTCTCGGTGACGGTCTGAGGTTCGAGGCTCAGACGGGGAGGCATGGCAATCACTTGGGGCCGTTCCAATGGATTCTCGACCATGGCCACGCCCATTTTTTTCTTGATGACCGCTTTGCTGCCCATGTTCTCCAGCGCGCCGCCATCAATCCACGTTTTGATTAGATCGATTTCCGCCTGCGGGATTTTACCGTCGGGCGGCATCTTCGGTTCATCGTCGTGATTGACGAGCGTGAACAGCCGGCTGAAATCGGGGTCGCCCGGTTCGACGACTGCCCCGGAAGCACCGCCTTGCATCAGGTTGCTGAAGTTGGTGACATCCAGATCGGCGCTTTTCTTGTTGGGATTGTGGCAGGATGAACAGCGCTGCGCAAAGATCGCTTTGACATGATCGTCGTACGTTGTTTTCTCGGCAGCCGTTTCCTGCGCGACCGCGGATGGGGCGCACATCGAAATGCCAATGACCGCGGCACAACCGGTCACCGCGGACAGGTAAAACGGTAATCGTTGCCTGTTCCTGAACTGTCTCATTTTGGATCATTCATCCTAATGGTTGAAAACAAATTCCTGTGAATTCAACAAGGCCCAAAATATGTCTTCCAGTACCTGTTTCTTGTCCTCATTTTCGGCGAGAACCTCGTTAAGGCTGCTGAGTTCCGCCTCCGTGGGTTTTCGCGTCAGGCAGCGCAGGTACAGTTCTTCGATAATTTCCGGTGGCGTTTTTGACTCGGCCAGCCGAGTTTCAATCAACTTGCCCTGTTCGATTTTGGCCCGGACCGTGTCACCGTTAATTAGATGCAACGCTTGCGAAAGATTCGGTTCCATTTTCACCTCGCAGGCGCAGACGGTGGCGCGGGTTGCCCGGCCGAACGTGGTCAAAAAATAGGTGCTGGTATTACCATTGGCAATTTGCACCGCACGGGCGCCCAGTGGCAGACCGGCAAATTTGTCTTTGGTGTTGGTGACTTGGGTGATGGCGTCCAGCAACACCTCGGCCCGCAGCCTTCGAATTTTGGCGTGTGAAAAGTTGCGGTCGTCTTTTTCATTCGACGGATTGGTTTTGGTGCTCAGTTGATAGGTTCGCGACGTGCAGATGTCCCGCACCAGCTTTTTGAAGTCATAGTTGTACTCGACGAACTTATCGGCCAGCGCCTGCAGCAGTTCCGCGTTAACCGGCGGGTTGCTGACGCGCACGTCGTCGACTTCGTTGATAATGCCTCTGCCGAAGAAGTGGGCCCACACGATATTGGCCAGGTTGGGAGCAAAGTAAGGATTTTCAGGCGACGCCAGCCAATTGGCCAACACAATCCGCCGGTCCTTGCCTTTGACGTCCGGTACTTCGCCGCCGAGAAACTTGGGTTGCATCACGCGATTGTCGACCAGATGCCGCACCTCGCCGCCACCGCTGTTAAACACGATGACCTCGCGCGGATCTTCGCCCCGTTTGCGACCAATCTGCGAGAAAAAGGCGGCAAACCCGTAGTAGTCGTCCATCGTCCACCGATCGAACGGGTGGTTGTGGCATTGGGTGCATTGAATCCGCATACCCATGAATACCTGCGCCACGTTTTCTGCAATCTTTTTCGGATCCGACTCGTTCTGGTAGTAATTGGTGGCCGCGTTTTCAAATGTGCCGCCGGTGCTCCCCAACAGTTCCTGAACCATTTCATTGATGGGAACATTATTGGCAATCCGCTCCTGCAACCAGTTGTAATAGCGCAACATGGGCTTGTAGTCGATTTGCTGCGTCGTGCGAACCTGCAGCAACTCTGCCCACTTCATGACCCAGATCTCGACGAACTCTTTCCGCTGCAGCAATTCGTCGACTAGTTTTTCGCGCTTCGCCGGATCGGTATCGGCAATGAACCGGTTATATTCCTCGATCGTCGGCATGACGCCGCAAATATCCAGGGAGGCCCGCCGCAAGTATTCTTCATCGGTGCAAACCTCGGAAGGCAATATTCGCAGCTTTTTGAATTTGTCGTGAATTAACTCATCGACGTAGTTGTTAACCGGCAACTCTTTCCATTCAAACTGCAAATCTTTTGGCAACGAAATGAAATGCGTTCCCACCGTATGGGTTTCAAATCGAGCCATGATGAACGCCTCACCGCGGTTCATGGCGGTGACCAGGCCGTTTTGGTCGATCTCAGCCGAGTTGTCGTTGTTCGACATAAAATAAGCCAGCGACGTCACGTCGCGATCCGACCCGTCGGAGTACTTGGCGCGTACGTTGATTTGCTGCGTGGCCCCCTGACCATCCAACACAGCACTGCGGGGGAAGATCTCGACGCTCACGACTTGCGGCACTTCACCCGCGTCGCCGGGCGCACGTGCGCTCAGCCAGCGCACCAGTGTCTGGTAGTATTCGCTGTCGGGCTCAAATCGCTTGCCACCAGAGTGCGAAACGGCACCAATCGCCTTTTGACACAGCAGGCTATCCTCGGGCAACGCCAAGTTAACGCGGCGGCCGGTCATCTCGCGTGTTAAGCGATGGTAATCGCCGTCGGGATCAAATCCGAACAACGACAACCGAAATCCGTCCTTGCCCCGTGCCGCGCCATGGCAACTGCCCGAATTGCATCCGGCCTTCATAAACACCGGCATCACATCCAATTTGAAACTGATCGGATGTTCGACTTGAGCGTTTTGGACCTGGATTGGGATCGAGGCTGTCTGGCCGGCATATTCAACCGTCAACTCGCAATTTCCATCGACCTGAGGATATAGAGTATGGTTTTCAATTCGGACCAATTTGGGATCGGTCAGCGTCAATTTGGCTTCGCCAGTCACGTCGCGGGTAATGCCGTCGGGGTAGGCGGCTTGGACAATCAACGACTGCCGGTCGCGAACATTCGTCAAAAACACATCCGGCGGGTAGACGGCGATTGCGGCGGGCGCGACCGCCGGCTGAGCTGCGGCCGGTTCTTGGTCCTGGGCCGTTGCGGCCGGCGATGCAGTGGGTTTAACCTCAACAGGCGGAGTTGTGCTTGGCGGCTCAGTCGGTTGGCCCTCCTGAGCGTATGCCGAGGCCGAGAGCATGAATACGACGATCGCCACCCATTCGGCGGCGCCGAATCGAATCGCAGAAGCGTTCATTATTTTATCCCTGATTTCCGAAATGGAATTCCTGTCTCTATGGCGGATTACCGCCGCTATTCCCTTGATTGGCCTGTTGGGCTTTCGCCTCTTTCATTTGTTTGGCGGCCAACCTGAGTTTTTCCAGTCGCGTTAGTGGTTTGGCTTTGGGTTTTTCTGCTTCCGCCTGTGCTTGCGGCGCCGGTTGCGGTGGCGCGGCAGCGGGTTGATTGGGTTGTGGCGGCAGCGGTTTATCAATCTGAAATTCGACGGTTCCACCGCGGCTGATGATTGATTCGCCGTTTTGGGTGATTTCGATCTGGCAGATCAAGTTGTGTTTGCCGACCGGACTGTCACCTTCGGTCGTCAGGTTGAATGAAAACTCGGCGGCATCTTTGTTAAATTCCAGTTCGCTGGTGGCCACCTTGGGCGGAATTCCCAGCAAGCGGGCCTTGGCGTTTCCTTCAAACGCAGTGGTCAGATTGACTTTACAGTAAACCTGGGCCGGTTGACCTTGTTCGGTGGATGCGCGTTGCATTTCCAACTTGACAAAAGAATCAGCTACCTGCAGTGGTGTCAGCGGCGACGAAACCCAGGCAGGTCCGCCCACATTCGCGCTCGCCAATGCATAGATTTTCCAGTTGGCAATCTGGGCGTTGCCGTTGGCATTGATGGGATACAGGACCTCGCTCTGGCCTTTGGGAATATTGACGGAACTGGCAGCGCCGACGCCCGGTGGCCGGAACGGCAGTTGCACGTTGATGGCCTCATCCCAGCCTTCATTCTTGTGGGCGACGATTTTCAGATTCATTTCGCCATCGCGCACCAAAGGCACTTGGGGCGCGACAATTTCCACGTGGAACGGCAACTCGTCGACGACGGCGATTGCCAACTTGTTGACGTCCTTGCCGGTGTATCGCGATTGACCGGGGCTGGCGATAACGAAATCGGCCCGGTTAAAGAAACCGCCGCTGATGTTTTGGTTGGGATCGGCGTGCCGCCCGGTGAAGTCAACTAAATGGCCGGCAATCGGCGCATCGGCGGCCGCCTCAAATACAACCGGCATGCTGTTGAGGTTGGCGGGCATCGGGTCGGCGTGCATGGTAATGCCGGCCGGCAAATCGTTGCCTTCAAGCACGATTTCGCCGCCGAAATTGGCTCGAGAGGCGTTGATCAGCGTTCCGAACCGGTTGCCGCGAGCCACGTAAATCTGTTGACGATACTGTCCGTACCGTTCCACGCGGGGAATGCCCAACGTCAACTGGGGTTTGACCGCGTGAAATTCGATCCGGTACACAAAATCCGCCGCGCCGCGGCCCAGGTGGTCGCGAATCCGAATCACGTACTCGCCGTCTTCCGGGACGGAAAACCGGTAATAGCTGTCGGGGCCCCGCGAGTCGTCGTTGCCGGCGATGCCGCCGCCGTCCGCTTTGTACAGATTGATCACGGCATCCAATCCGGAGCGGATCCGCCGCGCGTAGCATTCGATGTCAAATACCTGGCCCTTCTTGGCCGCAAATTTGAAACAGTCAATATCGCCAGCTGTTTCAATGATTCCATTGAACGCCAACGGTAATTCAACCGGCGTGGCTTCGGCCGGCCGGTTGTTAGGTTCTTGCTCAAACGCATTACCGTGCTCAAATAAACGAAATTGATTGGGTGACGGTGATATGCCACCGTCGTCCTGGGCAAATAACCCGAAGTCATCGTGGGGTGCAGCTGGAAGCGTGATCGTCTGGGTTATTTCGCCGCTGGGATCGCCGAGAAAACGAATTTGTGTTTCTTCCCCCAGCTTTCCACCGGCGGGATACACGGCCGTGGGCCGCGGAAACGTCCCCACATGCAGGCGATAGCGGCAATTGCCGTTGCCGCCATAAGCGCTTTCGCGAACTTCGATGAAATACTTGCCGTCCTCGGGCACGACAACGGAAGCAAAGGCGTCCTGCAACGCCAGCGGGCAATCGTCGTTGGCCGCCAGCTCAAATCGTTTTTCGTCAAGGATTGCCACGTAAGGGTCAAACATGGTGTTACCCAGTCGCATGCCCTCAATTTCGACGGTGATGCGTTGTCCCTTGGTGGCCGTCACGGCGTAATAATCGACGTCCTCGCTCTGCACGACGCCTTGCACGGTGACATTCAGTTCGATCGGTTGAGGTTGAGCAAAGTCCGTATTGGGTTCCACTTCGTCAACGGCCGGCAGGGCCCCTACAAAAAACGTGCGGAAGTCGGAAATGCCGGACTTCGTCCGCACTTGGGCCACGTGCTCGCCCAATCGGCAATCGGCCGCGACGTTGACCGTGACCCGCACGTTGTTGCCGTCGGCCACCTCCAAATTGGTGACCTGGAACCCCGTGTCGTAAAAGAAGATTTCTTCCGCGTCGCCCAGATTCGAGCCGCTAAAGGTCAGCACGTGCTCGGCGCCGCGCTGCACGCCGCGCGGCAGAATAATGCTGAGCCGTGGTGAGGCCGCCCAGCAAATATCTACGACAAAACAGCCGATGATCAGGCTTAACAAGATCCGTCGATGCATGACGAATTTCTCCTCAATCCCAATTGAAAATTGGCATTTGCTGAAGCAATGCGGGCGGGCATGTCAATTAAGGCGGGATGGAACACTATGCAAGCAATGCTTTTCGAACGTTACCGCCGTTGACGATTTCAATTGGGCGATCGCCCGGCGCCATCAGTTCTTTGTCTGCATTGATTCCCAAACAATGATAGATCGTCGTGGCCCAATCCTCGACGGTCAGCGGATCGTCTTCGGGTTCACTGGCTGTGGCATTGGACGAACCGTGGACAATGCCTCGTTTGATTCCCCCACCGGCCAGCACGACGCTGAAGACTTTAGGCCAGTGATCGCGACCTGCCGTTCCGTTGATCTTTGGTGTGCGGCCGAACTCGCTGGCAATGCACACCAGCGTCGAGTCCAGCAATCCGCGTTGATCCAAATCGCGAATCAAAGCGGCAAACGCGCGATCAAACACCGGTGCCTGATTCTTAATGCTGCGGGCAATGTTGTCGTGCATATCCCAACCACCGTAGGTCGTCGTGACAAACCGCACGCCGGCTTCGACCAGCCGCCGCGCCAACAACAAACGGGATCCGGCCTGGTTGCGACCGTACTCGTCTCGCAACTTGCCGTCCTCCTTGCTGATGTCAAACGCTTCGCGGGCAGCGGGAGAACTGATCAGGTTGTAAGCGCGTTGGTAAAAGGTATCGACGGCATCCAGTTCGTCAGATTTTTCGCGCTGGCGAAAATGTTGATTGACGATGTCCAACAGCCGCCGCCGCTTCGTGAACCGCTGATCATCGACGCCACTGGGGAGATTTAAATCGCGGACCTGAAAATTGTCTTGTGCCGGATCAGCGCCCAGGCTGAAACCGGCAAACGAAGAACTCAAATAGCCCGTACCGGCAAACTCATTTGGTTGATTCGGCACGCAAACGTAAGGCGGCAAATTATTCTTGGGACCAAACTCGTGCGACACCACGCTGCCCATGCTGGGAAACGCCAACGCCGGACTCGGGCGATACCCGGTAAACATATTGTGAGTGCCGCGCTCATGGGCCGCTTCGCCATGAGTCATGGAGCGGCAAATCGCCAACTTGTCGGCCACCTGAGCCGTTTGCGTCAAGCATTCACTGAGGCGGACACCGGACACGTTAGTTTCGATGCTGTTTAACGGCCCGCGATATTCAATCGGCGCATACGGTTTGGGGTCAAACGTCTCCTGGTGGGCCATCCCGCCCGGCATGAAGATGAAAATGACCGATTTTGCCGTGCCCTCTTTGGATTCGTAGTGCTTCTGGTCAGCTTGCGCCTGTCGAATTCGAAAAAAATCGGTCAGGGTCAGGCCGATGCCGCCGATGGCGCCTACCGTTAGTAAATTTCTGCGACTTAGTCGATTTCCAGAACATGCCATTCTCTGAGACTCCTGGGGAAGGAACCGGAAGGTGATATCGAGAATTCGCCGCCGCGCCATCCCTTGGCTGGAGCAGTCCTTTGCCCGCGGATTGGCGTGTATTTTTTCGAACACCGTCAGTTTAGTTGGATAGGTGGAATTTTCCTACATTCCGGGGATTCTGCCAATACGCTAAGCGTCGCCAGAGGGTGCCGGGAATCCGCACCCAGATCGGCGAACCGCCTGTAAATCGTTGATTCAAAAGCACTTACAAGTGCATTTGTGCGTTTGGCCACGTTCCGCGAGAAAATTTACCCAATGGTCCGTAAGGCGGGGCACGTCGCGCGAAACTTACCAGGGTGGGCTCGTCGTAGATAGTACAGGCGGGCGGCTGGACAGCCCTTACAAACTGGCATGGGCACCGGTCGTCCGGCTCTCGGCAACCGCTGCGGGGCACGGAACAGGAGAAAAGCAATGAGTCGACATCGCCGGATCGAATTGCGCGAAAAGTTGCTGCGTGACACCGAGCATTTTTTGAACTTATCGCTCGGTTATGACTCGGATTCCAACTCGGCACAAGTCAGTTCACGCCGACTGGCGGAGAACATCGAAGCGTTTTTTCGCAAGGTGTCGCGTCTGGTCAAACTGAAATCGTTGCACGGCGCCCCAAACCGCCGGCGCAGTGTCGATTGAAACGAAAAAAGGTGGCCACCCGTATTGGGCGGCCACCTTTTTTTAAGCATTTATCTTTTGTCGAACTTTCCAGTCTTTATTGGAGTTTGTTGCGGGCGGTCGCGATATGTGGGCGACCCAACCGACGTCTAAGCAACAGACTTGCGACCGGCGTGAAGTTCAGGTTTCTTTTCCAATTCTCCTCGCAGGATCACCAGTTCGGGCGGAGCTTGGATGCCCACGCGAACTCGATCCCCGGCGACGCGAACGAGCGTAATCTCGATCTCGTCTCCGATTTTTATCGTTTCAGTTTCTTTTCTGGATAAAACCAGCATTAATAAAAGCCTCCGTAGCCTGAAACCTCTTTATAAATTATGGATGATAACGAGTCACATAACGTTGGCGATTTCAGATTGGTCTTCTATGGGTGGCGATTCAGTGAGTTTGGTTTTTTGAAATCTCTCACCTGTCGAGCCGTAAAACAGAATCGTGTTTTTGTCGGTCTCCCAGATGGCCGTCAGTTTAACGCTGCGGGGGCCGTGCAGACAAAAATACATGCCGCAGGGTCGCCCGTGTCGCATCAATCTTCGTTCGGTCACCTGGAAAACGCCGACCTCAATATCGTTTTCCTGGCACAACGTGTGAGAAACAAACTGTCGTAACTGGACTAAGTCAAATATCTCAGCACGGTTTTTCTGCTGCATACCTAGCCAAATCTCCTTTCGCTGAGCTGCAGCGGCGAAATACAGCGGTTTCAAAAACCAAAACTGCTTCCGCAGATGAACATGGAGAATATCGGCAAAGCTTGACGGTTCCGAATAGCGAAACTGGCGATTTTCGAAAGGTTGATTGTGTCAGACAAGATGAGAAATATACGGCGACCGTTATCTTTAGTAAAACAATATCGGATCGCTACAGCAGGCCCCCGTATTTCAATCTTCCGCCGGCTGCCCCTGGCAATTACAACCCACACATTAGCTTCAGGAAGCATTCCTGCGATATCGAACATTTCATGACTTCTCCGCCCACACCGCCGTTCCGGGTCCGGTTAGACCAATATCGCGGGCCCGTTGATTTGCTGCTGTACCTGGTGCAGCGCAGCGAATTGGAAATCGGCACCATCTCAATTCACCAGATCGCCGAGCAATATTTGGCCCATTTGGAAACGATTAAGGAAATCGATATCAACCTGGTGGGTGATTTTCTGGAAGTGGCTTCGCTGCTGGTCGAAATGAAAATGCGCACGATCTTGCCACGAACCGAAGGGGAGATGGCCGAGTTTGACACTGACCCGCGTGAAGATCTCGTGCAACGATTACTGCTGTACAAAGAATTCAAAGACGTGTCCATCTTGCTGGAAGAGCGCGGACGCGACTGGCAAAACCGCTATCCTCGACTGGCCAATGACCTGCCGCCGCGCAAAGTGGACTTGGCGGATCAACCGATCCAAGAAGTTGAATTGTGGGACTTGGTCAGCTCGTTTGGACGCGTTTTGCGCACGGCCAACTTGAGTCATGAAACGAGTATTATTCTCGATGATACGCCAGTGCAGGTTTACATGGAACGAATTCACCAACGCCTGGCGCAAGAAAAACAATTGCGCTTTTCCCAAATGTTTGAGCCAGGTATGCATAAGTCAGCCATGGTGGGAATTTTTCTGGCCATTCTGGAATTGGTGAGGCATCATCACGTGCAAACCGAACAGATGGGCCAACACGGTGATATTCGAATTTTGCCAGGTGAAAACTTTGACCAAGGGATTAAAATCGAAGAGGAAACGGACGGTTGATGCAACGCGGCCTTCCTCAATTCTCAATGTGAAATCCGATGCCACTCAAATTCACTTGTCCCCGCTGCGGCAAGCTGCATCGCAACATTGACAAACGCCTGTTGGGCGTAAAGGTGCAGTGCAGTTGTGGCAAAGTGATTCGCTTGGGCGGCAAAATCACCCCTTCCGACTCCAATCAGGACGTCGGATTGACGGCGTTACCAGGTAAGCCTTCGGTATCGGTCGGCTCCAAACCGCTACGTTCGGACAAGCCGGCCGCCAAACCGCGACCGATGAACTTGCGGACCGTCTCCAACAGGAAAAAAGCCGCTGGTCCGGCTTCCGGTTCGGAGCAAGCCAAACCGCGCGATCCGGCACTGGATAAATTGATGGAAATCGACACTGTCGCTGCGGGCGCTAATCCCAAGCCGCCGCGCAATGACGAGCCGAACGGTGGATTCAAGATTCCCGATTCCGGTTTGTTCGAAATACTCGACGACGATTCGTTCGAAGTGCTGAACGATGACTCGTTCGAAGTGCTCGACGATTAACTTGTCCCTGACCCAACTCACCGGGGTCACCGTTTGGCGGTTTTTTACGCCGGCAGCGTATGCAGATTCTGCCAGGCTTCCACCAGCCAGCCGGCCACGCGATCGATGTCTTCTTCAGAGGTGTACCAACCGACACTCAGCCGCACCGTCGACGCAGCCTGTTCGGGGCTCAACCCGATCGCTTGCAACGTCGGTGACACGATTTGCAGTTGGCTGTGACAAGCCGAACCGGTCGAAGCGCAAATTTCGGGAATTCGGGCCAATAATTCATTGGCATCGACGCCGGGGAATATCGCGCTCAGCGTATTGGGAAGTCGGGGCGCCTGTTGGCCGTTGATTCGGAACCCCCCTCCAATGCCGCTCTGCAACTGATCGGCCAACCGATCTCGCAGCAACGTCATCCGCTCAAATGACTCGTCCAGACATCGGGAAGCCAACAAACAGGCTTGCCCCAGCCCGACGATACCGGCCGTGTTTTCGGTTCCGGCACGGAAACCGTTTTCCTGGTCGCCGCCGTGGATGTGTGGCTCCAGCCGCACACCTTCGCGAATATACAGGGCACCCACGCCCTTTGGCGCATAAAGTTTGTGTCCGGCGATCGTCAGCATATCTACACCCAATTCATCGACGTACGTCCGCACCTTGCCCACGGCTTGGGACGCGTCGGTATGAACCAGCGCCCGATGGTCCCGGCAAATTTCCGCGATTTGCCGAATCGGCTGCAGCGTGCCAATTTCATTGTTGGCGTGGATGATACTGACCAGCGTTGTGTCGTCGCGGAGCGCTTGTTCAATATCACTGGGATGGACAACGCCATGCCGGTCGCAGCGCACCGTGGTCACCGCGCATCCTAGCTTTTCCAGAAATCGGGCCGGCTCGACGACGGCCGGATGTTCCAGATTCGAGATGATCATGTGGCCGCCCACACGGCCGTCGGCCAGCATGGCCCCCTTGATTGCCAGATTGTTGCTGTCGGTACCTCCGGCGGTAAACACAATTTCTTCGCGGTCGACGGCCAATAAACCCGCAACCCGCATTCGCGCGTCCTCAATCGCTTCGCGGGCCGCCCGTCCCAGCGGGTGGGAACTGGACGGATTCCCGTAGTGTTTGGTGAGAAACGGCTCCATTGCCTCAAACACGCTGGGCGCAACGGGTGTCGTGGCGTTGTAGTCCAGATAGATCTGTTTCATGGACTGGATTGTAGCGGGGGCGCTAAAAATCGCCCACGCCGGCTAACAGTCGTCACGGTCGGGATTTGGACAGGAGGACGTGGAGGAAGGCGGAGAAAGCAGATCCATGTCCTCGTCATCGTCATCGTCATGGAACTTAAGGGGCCCACGAAGTTCAACGTCAGCCAGCTGCGAAGCGGCGGTATGGGGTAGCCCCGACCATCAGGTCGGGGAATACACAGGGCATCAACGCCAAAGGCCCGAACGGGCCGAGACCAACGATCTGTTAACGCGATGCTGTCATCGCCGAACCTGCCGGTCCTTCGGGCCTCGAGAACATTATTCGAACGCTTCACCCCGACCTTACAGTCGCGGCCATCGACTGGCGCCGCATTACGGCTGCGAACGCGCCCATCAGGGCTAATCGACTGGCGCCGCTTCGCGCTGGCTCGCGCACGTCATCCACCGATGGATTAACTAGCCGCGCCCTTCGTGCGCCATCGTCTGGGCTCCGCTTCGCGGCTGGCACGCGCTATGCCACGGTATCGATGGGCACCGCTTCGCGGCTGGCACGCGCCCGTCGTCCACAAAAAAAGCCGGAGCAAGCTCCGGCTTTGATTTTCAATTTGTACCGCGAGGGCTACTTGCGGCGACGGCGGGCGAAGAATGCCACGCCAACCAGTGCCAACACGCCTGCTGAACCGGGTTCTGGAATCGTCGTAAAGAATACTTGCAACGACGCCAAGTCAAACCCCGCAATGTCGGGGCCGCCCAGACCAACCACGCCAACGCCACCCATCCCAGTTGGATCACTTAGGTCAACGGTCAGTCCAAATGCACCCAACGAAGCACCTGCCGAGTTAAACGCCTCAAAGCCAGCACTGGTGATCGTAAACGGTGAGTCAGGATTGATCAGGTCAGCGAAGGCCGCCAAGCCGCCAACGTCAATACGCCAACTTGTGAATGCACCGCCCGGTCCAGTGACGCCGGCGGCAACCCACGGAACAGGGGCACCGGTCACGTCAAGCGAAACAATTTCGGTTTGGATCAAATAGGCTCCGCCACCCAGATGCGTTTGCAAATCAATGACATTAAACGTGTCTGTCGGGGTTGGTTGGGGCGCTCCGGTCAGATTCGTTCCATGCAATTTGAGCGTTTGGTCAAACGTGAATATCGCCGTTGGGGGTGATGTTCCGGCACTGGAGATATAAAACGCAGATGCGCCATCTTGCGCGAGCGGTTCCGCACCGTAGGTGTCGCCTAAAACGCTCCAAGCGTCGAAGCCACCTCCATCTCTTAGACTGCCCCAACCTTGAATCGTGCCTCCATTTGTCAGGTCGTAATAAGGAAGCGCGGGAATATCGGCATGCGCAGGTACCGCGGACAAACAAACCGCAAATCCTACGAATGCAACGAAGAACCTCTGGATCATGATTGCAACTCCAATTTGTGGATCGAGGTTATGGCGGGGCCCCAAAGGGGTTCGGTTAGAAGCATTAGAGTAACTTTGCGGATTGGTATGTCAAGAAACGGGGCAGTTTTTTGAGATTTTTGTCGGAAAGCGTCCCGTTGATGTGGAGTTGTCGGTCGCGAAATCCCGTTTTTTTAAGGATTTGGGGTGCTGGCCGCACCAAAACAATGACGGACGATTTTCAGTTTTTTGAGATTTTTGAGCTTAAAAACCCTCACAAATGCTGGACCGGACGAGACCAATCGGTCACACAGCAGCGCCTATCGGGTGGACTAACACAACTGTCGTCGCTTGCCGGCTCGCCCCCCTTCGTCCACCAATTGGTTAACTAGCCGCGAAGCGGGGAGATGGGGTAGCGCCGACCGTTAGGTCGGGGAACAGGCGTTGCGACCGCCAAAAAGGCCCGTAGGGCTGACACCAATGAACTGTTACGGCGAATGTGTCGGTCCTTCGGACCTCACCCTGTTTCGCTACGCGTACCCCCGACTCCATGGTCGGGGCTATCGAATGGCGCCGCTTCGCGACAATGCGGACAAAAGATTTTTTTCTCTGGTCTGTCCGTGTTCGCCTGTAAAAATTGCCCCCGTTTTCTTCCCATCAATGCCAGTTGAGTTCCCCGGCGCGGGCATCCTCGGAGGTCGGCATTCCCGGTCCACTAATCGCTCGTGCACCGTTTCCCGCCAGTGCGGATTGGTCCAGCGGCGTGTTTCTCAACAGCGCCAGATAGTCCTGCATCCCCATCCCGGCCGAGGCGGCTTGAGTCAAGTTCCGTTTGAAAGTCGCCCATTGGGCAGACATCGTTGCATCGATGTCTACTTGCCGCCGATAGGGCACTCGCTGTCCCAACAGCATGGCCAGATACCCTTCGGCAGTAAAAAAATCCCGTTTCAGTTCGACGGTCAGAAACCCGAAATCCGGTCCAACTTCTCGGTAATAATCCACCAGTTCTTGGGCATCGCCCAGCGGTATCTCGTTTCGGCAGGTTCGCCAAAACTCATTATCGAGCCGATCGTTGAACTTGTAATGCAATGCCAAAAAATCGCGAATGATCTCCCAGTTTTTAAAGACGATGCGGTTGAAGATCTTTCGTTGGATGTCCAGCATCCGCAAATCCGATACGGAAATGCCGCGAACCAGACGTGACACCGCATCGCAAATCATGCCGATGGCCGTG